>JAYWEB010000144.1:0-4865 GCA_043779575.1 Chthoniobacter sp.
GATGACTTCCTGCGGGGTATAGACGACGCCGTAGCTGAGCCGGAGCCGGTTGTCGTAGGCGGCGAGGAAGTGCTCGTAGAAATAAATCCACGGGTCGCCGTGTTTGGCGAGTTTGCGCGGCTCGACGGCGGCGATGACGCGCGCGAGCACGCTGACGGCGGTTTCGATTTCGGCGCGCGCCTCCGGCTGCGTGAGGATGCGGAGCGTCTGCGCGAGCAGGCCGTGGCCGCTGTCGAGGCGCTTCGCCGCGTCCTCGGCGTGGAGGTCGCCCTGGCCGTCGGCGTTTTCCAAGCGCGCAAGCAGCAGCGCGTAGGTGAGCGTCTGCGCGTAGATGTCGGCGAATTCCTTGTGGTCGGTGTGCGGGAAAAGGTATTGGCGAATCTCAGCGCAGAGGTGCGCGAGCGCGCTGCCCTCACGCTCGACGGCGGCGAAGACATCGGCGCGGAGCAAGCGGCAGAGCGGGGCGAGCATCTCGGCGAGCTTGCGCGGCTCGTGCGGGACGATGGGTTGCCACGAGAGGAAATCCAGAAGCAGCGTGTGGAGCGCGGCGAGCGTGGTGTCGTCGAGGGCGGCGGCACCTTTTTCCATGATGCCGTCGAGGCGGATGAGGATGGGCTTTTTGTCCTGCTCGGTTTGCGCGCCGGTGCGGTAGAGCGCCCATTCGAGGGCGTCGGTGTAGAGGATGTTGGGGAGCGCGCTGAATTTGTTCCACTGCCGCTTGTCGCGGTCTTTGAGCTTCTTCGTCTGCGCACCAAGGCCGGGAGCTTTCAACTCGACGAAGCCGCAGAGGGCTTTGCGGACCTCCACGCCGATGTCGGGCCGTCCGCCGAGGTCGTGAACGTGCGCCTCCGTCTTGGTGAGCACGCCGTGAGTGACGGTGGCGAGGAGAGCTTGCACGGGGCCTTTGAGCTGATCCTCCGGTTGCGCGGGCATCCCGCTGGCGAAGCTCGCGCGGAGCTTGTCCGCGAAGTCGCGTGCGGCGGTGCGGAATGCTTCCGGGAGATTGGCGGGCAACGTCATGCGCTGGCTTTTGTGTGCGGGGCGGCGGCAACGCGCGAGCTTTTCGTGGCGAGCTTTCCCGCGCCCCTGCCGGGGCGCATGCCTTGTGGGGCGAGGTTCCGGGGGTGTCGCTACGCTTTACCCCCGGCTAATTTCCGGCACGCCTCCGGCACGCCTCCGGCACGCCTCCGGCACGCCTCCGGCGTGCTGCGGCGCGATGGATGCGGCCAATATCAACTTGGTGAGAAGGAAAAGGGTGTTGCCCCGGCCAGGAAGCAGCAGAAGTCGGCGCTCGCGTTTTTCGGCAGGGACATCACCGAACTGGCGAGGCGCGGCAAATTGGAGCCGGTGATCGGTCGGAAGGACGAGATTCTGCGGGTGGCGCGGATTCTTTCGCAGAAGCGCAAGGCCAATCCGGTCCTCGTCGGCGAACCGGGCGTCGGCAAGACCGGGATCGTGGAGGGGCTGGCGCAGCGGATGGCCTCCAGCGAGTGCCCGGAGTTTCTGCGCGACGCGAGGATCGTGGAGATTTCCATGTCCGCCCTCATCGCTGTAACGAAGTATCGCGGCGAATTCGAGGAGAGATTGCAGGCGGTCATCAAGGAGGCGGAGCAGCAGTCGGCGATCAGCAGCAGACCGCTTAGCGCAGCCGTCCGGCTTCGCGTTCGAGGCGGAGGAATTCGCCGGGCGTGAGCACGCGCAGGCCGTAGATGGTTTGGCCGAGCAGGTCGCGGAAGTCGCGGCGGTCGAGCGTGAGCAACACGTCGGCACACGCGAGCGCGGTGAAAAGGATGGGCTTGTCCTTGGATGCCTCGAAGACAATCGGCCAGTCGAAGGTCAGTTCGTCGTCCTCAACGGTGACCGTTCTGCGGAGTGAAACCCAGGAGCGCGCGGAGTCGGGCGGTTTGTTGGCGAGGTTGTCGCGCACTTCGCGCAGCACCCAAGGAGAAACCAGCAAGCGCCAGCCCTGGCTGGCAGCGTGGCTGAATACTTCGCGCGATGCGCCGGTGGCCGAAAGGCTCGCGGCGATGGCGACGCTGCTATCGAGGAAGATATTCAACGACCTTGCCGGAAGCGTTCCCCGTCGGCTTCATCCTCGGCCAGCATGGAGGCGAGTTCTTCGTCGGAATAAATGCGCGGTTTCGGCATGGCCCGATCTTTCCGCAGCCGCATGGCGAGGAAGCGGAGCAGTTCCTCCTTCTCCTCGCTGGAAAGCGAGTCGGCGGCGGTTTCAATTTCGATGAGAGTGCTCATAGCGCGGAACGTAGCACAGGCTTATGGCTTTGGCCCGCACCGGGCAAGTCCTTCCACCTCCATTTTCACGCGGTGGCGATGAGCCGGTGGCGGTGCTCCTTTTTTTTGCACGCGCGCATCGCCGATGCGATCAAGCGCCACCTGCGCCCCGAACTGCTCAACCGCATTTCCCGGACGGTGGTGTTCAACCCTCTCAACAAGGAAAACGTCCGCGAGATTGCCGGGAAGTTCATCGCCCGGCTGAATGCGCGCCTCGGCGAGCAGAGATTGCGGCTGACCGTCGATGAGTCGGTCTATGCGTTGCTGATGCGCGAGGGCTACAGCCCCGAGTTTGGCGCGCGTCCGATGGAGCGCGCAGTCGAGGCGCTGATCGCCCAGCCGCTGGCGAAGGTGATTTTGGATGGAAGTGCGATACGAGGCGAACTGGTCGCCCGCCCAGCCGGAGCGAACGTAACATTTGAACCCAAACGCCGCTCTTGAGCACCAAAGGTGCGACGACAAACCAGCCCAGGGCAACGCCCCACGGCCATTTAGTTAAGCGGAATTGCGAGTTGCGTGGGTGGATGGCGTCGCTCCGCGCGCCATGCGTTGCCAGTGCCGAAGGCCCATCTTTGAGAGTGGCGCTATCGCGCGGGCTTTGGCATGGCGCGCGGAGCGACGCCATCCACCAGCAGCCGGCTCCGTGTTCAACCGCTAAACTAAACGCCAGTGGGGCGTTGCCCAGGGCTGGCATGGGTGAGGCCGTTGGCCTCCAAGCGCGGCGTTCGGGTTGAATTTGCATGAGTCTACACACCTCGCGAACGGCAATGTCTGCCCCCGCCCGTTGACACGCCCCGGAGCGCGAGGCTCCTCACGTACGATCCTGGCGCTCAAGAGCGGCGTTCGCCCTTACGCGGCGCTGGCGGGTTCGATGGTTGCGGGTTCTGTCATCGCCAGCTTGGTCTCGGCTGGCTGCGCCAGAAAACCCAGCCGCACCCGCAGCGAAGTCGCGATCCCTTTGACCAGCGGCCGCTGGCTGCGGGCAAAGGCGAAGACGTATTTCGGTTTCTTCTCCAGGCTGTAGAGCACCACGTTTTCGCTGAGGAATTTCGGCTCGTGCGCGACCTTGTAGGTGGCGAGGTCGAGGGCCACGGCGATGGGCCGAAAGCGGCGTTTCGCCAGGAAGATGAGCCGGGGTGCCGGGTCCGTGGTGGCAACGAGGTAGCCGAAGCAATTACCGGGGAGGTTGCGCGCCGAGGTGCTGAGGCACGGGACGGCCCACGCGATCGGCTGGCGCTCCGGGTTCACGCTGGTCAGCGCGATTTCGAGTTCGTGCGGCAGGGTCGCGGGCAGCTCGGTTTCGAGATGATCCGCCGCGGGCGAGGAGAGCTTTTTCCACACGAGCCAGGCGTTCGCTTTCACGGCGCGGAAAAGTTTTGGCCCGAAGTAGGCGATACAAAGCAGCATCGAGCCGAAGACGCTGAGCAGCAGCCAGGGGTCGCTGTTCACGATGGAGTGCTTGATCAGCGCGAGCCCGCCGAGCACGGCCACGTCTTCCGCGAGGCTCACGGCGATGTTGGAAAAAGGCTCGGGCGAATGGTTCACCACGAGCCGCGTGCCGGCCTTGGCGCTGTGGGTCATCAGCGTCACGCCGCCGGCGAGCAGTGCGGCGACCACGTCGAAAACCGGGTCGGGAGTGCCCAGCACGCGGACCGCGAGAAACGCCCCGCCCATGGGCCGGATGACCGTATGCACGGTGTCCCAGAGCGAGTCCACCCACGGCACTTTGTCGGCGAAAAATTGCAGCGCGAAAAGAACGCCGGAGATCACGACGATCGCGGGGTGGCCGAGGATCACGAGCTCGGGATAGGTCTGGCTCACGTCGATCCAATGCTGCTGGATGGCGAGGCCCAAGACGAAGACGGTGAGATACAGATTGATGCCGGCGAGCGACGCGAAACCCAGCGCGACCGCGAGCAATTCGAGCGTGTGCATGGTCCCACTATTCGCCGCGCGCCCGCCATTACAAATGGAAACAGGCCCCGCCCGCCGCGCGTTCCTCGACGACGGGATTTGTGAGTGCGCCGATCCTTTCGATCTCGACCGCGACCGTGTCGCCCGGCTGCAGCCAGCGCGGCGGCGTGCGCGCCATGCCGACGCCGTGCGGCGTGCCGGTCAGGATCACCGTGCCGGGCAGCAGCGTGGTCGAGCCGCTGAGGAATTCGATGAGCGCGGGCACGTCGAAAATCATGTCGCCGGTCGAGCAGTCCTGGAGCGTCTCGCCGTTCACCTTTGTGGAAATGCGGAGCGCGTTCGGGTTCGGGATTTCGTCGGGCGTCACGAGCACCGGGCCGAGCGGACAAAACGTGTCGAATGACTTGCCCCGGCACCATTGCGATCCGCCGCCTTCCTTCTGCCAGTCGCGCGCGCTCACGTCATTCGCGCAGGTGTAGCCGAGCACGCAGCCGAGCGCCTCCGCGCGCGGCACATTTTTGCAGCGCCGCCCGATGACGACCGCCAGCTCGCACTCGTAATCCACCTTCGCGCTCGCCAGCCAGCGCGGCAGCTCGATCGGGTCGCCGGGATTCTGCACCGACGCGGGATTTTTGAAAAAGACCACGGGCACCTTCGGC
>JAYWEB010000145.1:0-12231 GCA_043779575.1 Chthoniobacter sp.
TCACCGTGCTGTTTGAAGGCGTCGAAGTTTTTCATGAGTTGGGACTTTCCAAAATAAGAGTGTCAGGCGGCGAGCAGACGGGCGGAGGGTTTTTCATGCAGCGCGCAGATGCTGATGTCGCCTCGGTTGTCTCGCTCCGCTCGGCTGTATTCCGCCACGTCCATGTTGTTGCGCAGCTTTTCGGCGGTGAGCCGGAGCTTGGCCTGGAAGCCGAGGTTGGCGGTGGAGTCTTTCGTTCCGTTCGATTTGGGGCGGGCCATGAGGGTGTCGGTTTACCGCGCCCGCGCCGCAGTGTCGATACTCATGGCCGGCGTGCCGGGGTTCTCGCGGGAGTGGGCGCTTGACGGTGGGGACGGTTGTTGGTTTCTCCCAAAGGCGCAGTTCGCTCCACCCATGAAAACCTCCCTTTCCCTCCTGGCCACCGCCGTTTTCCTCACCATCGGCGCCGCCCCCGCGCGGGCGGAAACGCCGGTCGCACCGCCCGCCGTGCAGAAAGAAATTTTTGGCAAGACGCCGGACGGCGAGCCGGTGGAAATCTACACGCTCACGAGCAGCGCGGGATTGAAGGCCAAGGTGATGACTTGGGGCGCGAGTCTGGTGGAGATGCACGTGCCGGACCGCGAGGGAAAGATGGCGGACGTGGCGCTCGGGCTCGACAAGCTGGAAAGCTACTTCAAGCGCCATCCGTACCTCGGCTGCACCACGGGGCGTTACTGCAATCGCATCGCCAAGGGGAAATTCACCCTCGACGGCCAGACCTGCACGCTGGCGACCAACAACGGTCCGAATCATCTGCACGGCGGGGTCAAAGGGTTCGATCAGCGGAACTGGAAAGGTGAAATCGCGGGCGAAGGCGTGCGCTTTACCTCCACCAGCCCGGATGGCGAGGAAGGCTACCCCGGCACGCTGCAGGCCGAGGTCACTTACTCCTTTGCTCAGGACGGTGCCTTGCGGATCGACTATCGCGCGACGACCGACAAACCGACCGTCGTCAACCTGACCAACCACACCTATTGGAATCTAAAAGGGGCCGGCGCGGGCGACATCCTCGACCACGAACTGACCATCAACGCCGAGCACGTCACCGCGGCGGATGCGACCGACATCCCGACGGGGAAACTGGCTCCCGTGGCCGGTGGCCCGCTCGATTTCACCGCGCCGAAAGCCATCGCGAAAGACTTCGCCAAAATGGCCGGCACCCCAGGCGGCTACGACATCAACTACGTGCTCCGGCGGGAGCCGCAGGACATAAAAACCCACCTCCGCCGCGCCGCCCGAGTCCGCGAACCAAAGAGCGGCCGCACCATGGAAATCTGGACCACCGAGCCCGGCCTCCAGTTCTACACCGGCAACCATCTCGACGGCACTTTCGCCGGCAAAGACGGCCAACCCATCGTCCAGAACTCCGGCTTGTGCCTCGAAACGCAGCACTACCCGGACTCCCCGAACCACCCCGGTTTCCCCAGCACCGTCCTCCGCCCCGGCGGGGTTTATCAGTCCACCACGATCCACCGCTTCACGGCGCAGTAGCCGCGGGCCTTGGAGAGCGGGCGGCGGCGGGCTACGGTCGCCCGGCTATGCGGACTCCTGCGTTCTTCATTTTTCTGTTTGCGCCGATGCTCGCGCCGGCGGTGGATTTTGCGAAATCGCTCCCGCCTTCCTGCGGGCAGGTGGTGCTGGTGACGACGGCGGACTGGGGCGCGGCGGCGGCGACGGTGCAGCGGTTCGAGCGGACGGGGCCGGGCGCGGGGTGGACGGCGGTGGGGCCAGCCGTGCCGGCGCTGCTCGGCGAGCGCGGGCTGGCGTGGGGGAGCGGTCTGCTGGCGGTTCCGCGCGGGGCGGCGGCGCGCAAACGGGAGGGCGACCGGCGGGCTCCGGCGGGGGTGTTTCGGATTACGGGGGCGTTTGGGAGCGCGGGGAAAACGGGCGGGCTGCGGCTGCCGGTCACGGTGCTTTCGCCGACGCTGGAGGCGGTGGATGACCCGGCTTCGCGGCACTACAACCGCATCGTGGATCGCGCGCGGATCGCCCGGCCGGACTGGCGTTCCTCCGAGCGGATGAGCGCGCTCCCAGGCTACGCGCTGGGGCTGGTCGTCGCGCACAATCCGCAGCGCGTCCCCGGCGCGGGGTCGTGCATTTTCCTCCACCTCTGGATGCCGCGACGCCGCGGCACGGCGGGTTGCACGGTGCTGCGGGAGCGCGATCTGGCGATGCTGGCGCGGTGGCTCGACGCCGCGCGCGCGCCCGCGCTGGTGCAGCTTCCGCGAGCGGAAGCGGCGGGCTGGCCGGCTACTTCAGCTCGCGGATCTTGATGTTGCGGAAGGACACCACGTTGCCGTGGTCCTGCAGGCAGATGTGGCCTTTTCCCGCTTTGCCGAAATCCTTCCAACTGGCGAATTTCGACTTCGCCACCTTCTCCGCCCAATCCACCGAGCCGATCTCGTACTCCACGTATTTCGTCCCGTTCATGGTGTGCTCGCACTGGAAGGTGCCAGCGGGGGTTTTCTGGCATTTGAGGACAAAGGTATTCCACTCGCCGGTCGGCTTGGTCTTGTCCTCGGCGGCGGGGTAAAGGCCGTACATCCAGCCGGCTTTTTGCGGGTCGTGACCCTTCACATTGTCCTGAATCTGCGCTTCCGGGCCGGTGAGATACGGCGCCCCGCCGATTTCCTGCACTTTGAACATGACGCCGGAATTGCCGCCCTCGCTGATCTTCCAATCAATGGTCAGCTCGAAACTTTCGAACTGCTCCTTGGTCACGATGTCGCCGCCGCCTTTGCCGGTGAGCGTGAGCGCGCCGTCCTGCACGGCCCATTTGTCGGAGAGCGTTTCCTTTTTGAAATTGCGCCACCACTGGCTGGCGTCCTGGCCGTCGAAGAGCAGTTTCCAGCCGGCGGTTTTTTCGGCGGCGGTGAGTTCGTTGTCGGCGGCGCCAAGGCGCGCGGCCCACGCGAGGACGAGGAGGACGGGGAGCAGGAGGCGTTTCATAGAAAGCGGGAAGTAGCGGAGGCGGCCCGGCAGCGTCAATCCTCCGCGGCATCGGTGGCTTCCAGCAGGAGCTGCTGGAGGTGGCCGAAAAAATCGACGAAGAGGTGGGCGACGGTGCCGGGCTGGAGATCTTCCGGCGGGCGGCGCTCCAGCTCGGCTTCGGTGAGGCGGTGCCGCGCGGCGAGGGCCAGCCGCGCTTGGTTGAGCGCGAGCAGCCAGGCCTCGACGTGGCTCACCGGCACCCGCACGCTGGCGTCGGTGCCGGGGCTGATCCACGAGCGCGCGAGGTCCATGCGGACGATTTCCACCGCGGAGGAAAAGAGCACGCGCAGCTCGGGGAGGACGTGCTCTTTCCAGTCCGCATCCAGCCCCGGCTCCGTGCCGCCCGTGGGGGTGCTGGCGAGGCGCTGCTCGGCGGCGGCGCTGCCGCTGGGGTCGGCGGCGGCGGCGAGCCGCCAAAGCAGCGCGCCTTCGATGAAACCGATGCCGGAGACTTCGAGGGTGGCGGCGGCGAGGTGGCGGACGCGCATGGTCAGGCGGGGCGTTCGAGCGTGGCGAGGAGGAGCCAGGCGTGGAGCTGCTGCACGTAGAGTTCCGCCCGCTCGCGGGCGCCGGTCCAGAGGATGGAGCGCCCCTGCCGGTGGACCTCCAGCATGTGCCGCTCGGCGCGCTCGCGGGGATACTCGAACACTTTCTGAAAAACCTGCGTGACGTAGCTCGTCAGGTTCACGGGATCATTGTGGACGACCACATTCCACGGCAGGTCGAGCGCCTCTTCCTCCGCGGTTTCCGGCTCGGCGAGAATCCCAGGCACGGCGGCGAAAGACAGCTAACGCGCGGCCGGCACGGGAGCGGGAGCGGGAGCCGGAGCGGCGGCGGCGGGAGCGCCAGCCGCGGGGGCCGCGGGGGCCACGGGAGCCGGCGCGGGCGGGCGGAGCAACTCCTCGAGTTTGCCCATCCACTCGGCGGCGCGCGGATGATTCGGATACTTGCGGATGACGTTGAAAATCTCGGTCGCACCGCGGTTTTTCTGCCCGATGCGGCCAAAATCCAGAGCCCGCTCCCCGAGCAGGATGGGGAGCCGGTGGGTGTTGAATTTCTCGTGCTCAAATTCGCGCTTCGACTCCATCGCCACGGCCGCCTCCCGCTTGATCCGGGCATCCCAATAATCCAGCACCCGCGGGTCGCGCTGCGCGCGGAGTTCCGGCAGGACGATGGTCTCAAAGATGCCGTCGAAATTGCCCGGTGTGCCCTCCCATTTCTCCACCGCGACCCACTCGCCGATCCGCATCCAGTCCACGACCATGCTGCCCGCGAGCCCTTTGTTGAGGATGTTCTCGGCGGTTTTCTTCACCGCTTGCTTGATGGATTTCTGCTGCGGCCCGTGTTTGCCGTCCGCGAGGTCTTTTTCGTGTTGGATTTCGTCTTCGAGCTTGTCGATCACCGCCTGCACGGTCGCCAGATCCTGGGTGTAGCGCAGGATCGCCGGGAGCATGTCTTTCACGGGCGTGCCCGCCGAGCGCTGGACGGTCAGCCCGAGCCAGGTGAAATAGAGCCGCGCGGCGTTCTTCGCCTCGCTCTCCTTGAACGCCTCGCCTTCCCGCTCGCGCCACGCCTTGAAGGCCGTCTGCTCTTTGTTCAAGCCGTCGAACTGCGTGGCCATGACCGCTTTCTCCCACATCTGCACCGCCGCCTCGCCGCTCGCCGCCGCCGCCGTCAGCTCTTGCAGGACCTTCTGTTTGCCGGCCTTCGCCTGCACGGTCGATTGCTCGCGGAGCTGGCGCAGCGCCTGGAGCATTTGCGCCGTATCGACTGGCGTGGCGTCCTCGGCCGCGCGCAGGGGCAGGCTGCACGCGGTGGCCGCGAGGAGGGCGAGGGCGGAGGTGAAACGGGGGCGCGGGAGGGAGGTCATAGGGTTGGAGTTATGCGAGCGGAACGCGCGCGAGGCAAGCCCGGAGCACGCGCTCCTGGGTGCGGCGCATGCGGGCGGCGGCGCGCGCGGCGGCGTCCTCGAAGCCGTTCAGATGGAGCAGGCCGTGGATGGTGTAAAGCGCGAGTTCCTCGTCCGTGGAGTGGCCATATTCGCGGGCGTAACGCTGCGCGGTCGGCGCGCTCATCACGATCTCGCCGTGGGCGAAAGTGATCACGTCCGTGGCGCCGGGGAGGTCCATGAAGTCGCGATGCACCCGCGCGATGACGCGGTCCGAAACGATGGCGATCTCCACCTCGGCGAGCTGCGTGAGGGCGAAGCGCCCGTCGGCGGATTCCCGCGCGCACTTTTCCCCCGCCACCTCCGCAAAGCGCCGCAGCCACGGGAGATTCACCGGCACCGCGCGCTGGCGGTTTTCGATGTGGACTTTCACGCCGCGGAGGCCGGTGGCTCGCTGGCGCGCGGCGCGGGCACCGGCGTCTCCCGCCGCTCGGCTCGCTCGCTGCGTTCGGTGCGTCCGCCGGGGTAGGCCACGCGCGTGTGCATCATGCTTTGCAGCGTGTGCTTGAAGCTCTCGGCCACCTCCTCGAGTTCGCGCATCGTGAGGTCGCACTCCTTGAGCTGCCCGTCCACGAGCCGCTGCTGGATGATGTCGCTGATGAGCTGGTCGATCTTCTGCGGCGTCACGCGCTCCAGGCTGCGCGAGGCGCTTTCGATGGAATCCGCGAGGCTGATGATCGCGCCCTCGCGCGTCTGCGGGCGCGGGCCGGGGTAGCGGAAGCTCTCCGCGCGCACCTCGGGCAGGTCTTCCTCGCGCATGTTCATGATCTTGCCGCCGGCCCGCGCGTCCTCCTGCTGCTGGAGCGCGCGTTTGTAAAAATAGTAAACCTGCGACGTGCCGTGATGCTGCTGGATGACATCAATGACCTCCAGGTTGAGCCCGTGTTTCAGCGCCAGGTCCACGCCCTCTTTGACATGCGCGATGATGATCAGCGCGCTCATCGTCGGCGCGAGTTCGTCGTGCGGATTGCGGTCGCGCCGCATGTTCTCGGTGAAATAGTCGGGCTTCACGAGCTTGCCGATGTCGTGGAAATACGCGCACACCCGGCACATCGTGGCGTTCGCGCCGATGGCCTCGGCCGCGGCCTCGGCGAGATTCGCCACGACGAGGCTGTGGTGGTAGGTGCCGGGTGCCTCGATGGTCAGGCGCTTGAGCAGCGGGTGGTTCAGGTCGCTCAGCTCCAGCCACGAGATGTCCGTGGTGATGCGGAAGACGCTCTGGAAAACCGGCAGCACCAGCGTGGCCAGCAGCGCCGTGACCACGCCGCTCCCGATGGCGACCGCGCTTTGCCACCCGATCGCCCGCCACGGCACCCCGCCCGGCAGCTCGCCGAAAACCGGCCCCACCATCCCGAACAGCACCGCCAGCAGCCAGGTCGTGAGCCCGATGAAAACGCCCGCGCGGAGGAGCTGCGTCCAGCGCCGCACCCGCAGCGTGACAAAGACCGCGACGAACCCGCCGACCAGGCTCATCACCAGCACCACGGGATCCGTTTCGCGATAGAGGATCGCGCTCCACAGGCTGGCGAAAATGGCGGCATAAAGCCCGTGGTAGCGCCCGAGCAAAACCGACAGCACGAGCGGCGCAAACGCCAGCGGCAGGGCCAGCCGCCAGAGCTGCGCGTGCTCCGGCGGGAGCAGCCGGTGGCCGGCGGTGACGAGCACCGCTTTCACCAGCGCCAGATGCAGCAGGAAAACCAACCCGAGCAGCGCGAGCCGGGAGTTCTGCGCGCAGGTCTTCGGATGAATGATCCAAAGCTGCGCCAGCGCCGTGACAAAAATCAGGACGGCGAAGAGGACATTCTGCAGCGGGTGCGGGCTGGCCTCCGAATGGACCAGCAGCCCGAGCCCAGCGACGAAAGCCGCGAGCACCGCGATCTTCGTGGCCACGCCGTGCTCGAGGGTGTCCAGAAACTCGCTCTCGGTGCGGCGTCGCCGCAGCTTCGAGGAGGCGAGCCCCTTTTTGACGAGGCGTTGTCTTTCAAAAAAACCGAGCATGGGCTAGGAGCGGCGAATTTCGGGCCTTCGGGCGGAAAATGTCAATCGGCGGAAATCAGGGGGTGTCTGTTTGAAAAAAGCACCGTCATTCTGAACGCAATTCCCGGCGGGCGAAGGTGGGCGGGAATGGAGTGAAGAATGACGGAGTGGTTTTCAAACTAAGCCACCACCAAATCAGCGGGGCGAGGTGTGCAGGCAGGTTGCGGTGGAAGGCATCGCTCCGTGTTGCACGCCCGCAGACTCTCCCCTGACAGCCTCCCCAGCCAACCAACATGACGAAGCCCTCAGCTTCGTCACGAGCGGAACGGCTCGCCGTCGGCTGTGGTGTAGATGTCCTCGGCAGGGTCGGCGAGAAAAGCGAAAGCCTCGCTGGACGCCGCCGCGCGCAGCCATGCCTCCTCGGAATCCGCGCCAGCAGCGGCCGGCAGCAGCGTCACCATGAGGCTGGCGTTGGCGGGCAGGTCGTACGGTTCATCGAGCACGATATGCTCGCCGTCGTAATGGGCTTGAAGTGCTACCGAGGGCATGGCCGGGACGATACGGGTGCTCCGATGCAGGGCAAGCCGCGAAATGGCCAGCAAACCAAGGCTCAGCGCTGCAGCGTCAGGCGTTTCCGGTCTCATCGGAGTTTGCTGTTCTTGTCGAGCGACACGGTAAGGCGTCGCTTGTCTTTGAGGGTTGAGCGGAGGAGCGTCGCAGTGGAGTGCTTGGAGTCCCAAGCGACTACCTCCCATTTGGTGTCGTAGGTGCGCGGCTCAGATGACTGGTAACGCAAAGTGTGTGTGACGCCGGGAGGTGCCGCTGCGGAGACGATGCGATAGATGAAAACATCGGTGATGTGTCCGTCGTTGTGGTCTGCGACTGCGAGAAAGCGTGAATCCGGGGACCACTGTGCGGCAATCCAACGGTCGTTCTTGCAAAGAAGAACGCCCGGAGCCGAACTGCCTGCGGCTCGCAGGAAAAGCTTCGCGCCGAGTCCGTCGGCTGTGTCGGGTTTGGTGTAAGCCTCGAAACGCTTGTCGGGAGAAATGACTCGCTCGTGCGCGACGGCGGAGGCGACACAAGCAAGCGTGAAAAGGCTGGCGATGAGAAGGCTTGGTTTCATGAGACGCGAGGAAGCGCCGAACATCTGACTGAGCCGACTTGGCTGCTGGTCGTGCGGGCTGAGCGGACGAGACGCAGTCATAGGCCGGGAGCAATCCAACTTACCTCTTCGTCTCCGGCTCGGCCGCGCCGCGGTGGCGGCGGTAGGCGCGGACGATGGACTGGACGAGTTCGTGGCGGATGACATCGCGCTCGCTGAAGTGGCAGAAGTCGATGCCCTCGATGGTCTGGAGCGCGCCCATCGCCTCGACGAGGCCGGAGCGTTTGTTGGCCGGCAGGTCGATCTGCGTGTGGTCGCCGGTGATGACCGCTTTCGACTCCGCGCCGAGGCGGGTGAGGAACATGAACATCTGCTCGGTGGTGGTGTTCTGCGCCTCGTCGAGGACCACGAACGCGTGGTTCAGGGTGCGCCCGCGCATGTAGGCGAGCGGGGCGATCTCGATGACGCCGCGCTCGATGTAGCGCTGGAGTTCCTCGGGCTCGACCATGTCGTGCAGCGCGTCGTAGAGCGGGCGCAGGTAGGGCATGATTTTTTCCTTCAGGTCGCCCGGCAAAAAACCCAGCGCCTCGCCGGCCTCGACAGCGGGACGGGTGAGGATGATGCGGGTGACCTGCTCTTTGCGCAGCGCGGAGACAGCCATGGCCATCGCGAGATAGGTCTTGCCGGTGCCCGCCGGGCCGATGCCGAAGACCATGTCGTGCGTCTGGATGGCGCGCAGGTAGGCGCGCTGGCCGGCGGTCTTGGGGACGACCGGCGGGCGCTTCGGCGAGCAGAGGATTTTCGTGTCGAGCAGTTCGTCGAGCGTGGATTCGTCCGGCTCCGTGACGGAGCGGAGAGCCTGGAGAAATTCGTGCCGGCGCACGCTCACGCCGCCGAGCCGGGCGCGGTCGAGCTGCTCGAAAACGCGGCGCGTCTGTTCGATGCGATCCGCTTCGCCCTCGATCCGCAGCCAGCCGTCGCGCGTGGTCACGCGGACTTCGAGCGTCTTTTCGAGCGTCTTGAGCAGGGCGAGATCATTCCCGTAGAGCGACTGCAAAACGCGGGCGCTCTCGAACTGGAGAGTCTGCGAATCAGGCATGGGAGGATGGTGGCAAATCTACCGCGGAAGCAGAGCGGCGACGTGTTCGATGAGCGGAATGGAAAGGAGTATCGAAACCACGGCCGCCATGATCGTGAGCACGACCCAGAGACCGAAGCGGAAGCTCGCGCCAACGTCGCGCCAGAATTCTCCGAGGCACAGCGACACCCATTCCGGTTGATAGAGGTAGCGAATGCATTTGAGGAAGTCTTTCCGCCCCCGGAAAAATAACCGGAACGTGATTCGTCCTGTGCCAATGCCTCCAACCAAACCCGCCAAAAGAAGCGAAACGAGGAACGCCAGTTCCCGGTGCTGCAGCTTGGCGAGGATTTCCCGCATTACCTAAACCCGTACGCCAGCGACCACGCGGTTCGCTCGGAGGGCGATTTTTCGATCTCGACGATGAGGTAATACGAGCCCGTCTTCTTCGGCTGGATGCGCGCGGCGGCGAAGTGCGGTTTCTGCCACGCCTCGACCTCCGCGAGTTTGCCCTCGCTGTCGTAGATGTGGATGGAAATCTTCGCGTTTTTGACATCGGAACCCATCCAGAACCAATACTCATTGCCCTTGAAAAGCTGATGCACGATGGCCTTGGTCTGCTTCACCGCGAGGTCGCCGCCCCAGTAGTCTTCGCGGACGGTGAAGCCTTCCTTCACGTAGGGATCGGCGGCTTCGAGGGCAAAGGAGAGGGCGTCGTCGATGGTGGCGCGCGCGGGGCTGGCGCCGAGGACGAGGCAAAGCAGGGCGAGGAGGAGCGGGATGCAGCGTTTCACAAAAATGGTTCGTTAGTTGTCAGACTTGGAGTTGATCGCCTTCACGAGATCGGCGGTGACGGCGCCGATCTCCTTCACAGACTTCTCGGAAAGGTCGCCGCCATCGGGCAATCCCATGAGCGGGCGGATTTCGAGCACGCCCTTCTGCACTTTGATGACCAGCGGGTTGAGCTTCATCTTCGGCTTCATGTTGGCCAGCCGCCTTTCAAAATAATCGAGGAGCAGCGGCTGATGGAGCAGCTCCGCGCCGTCCTTGGTGTATTGCTTTTCCACGACTGCGGTCAGCGCCTCCGTGCCCCGCAGCCAGCCGCCGAGGCTGACGAGCTGGGAAAGTTCCTCGCTATTGATCTCCACCATCTGGTCGCTCACGTCGTCGAGCGCCTTGTCGAGTTGCTTGCGCACTCCCGCCCAGTCCTTAGCCTCCGCCGCGTCGGTGATCGCCTTCGCACGCATCTGCGCCTTCTTTTGCACGCCCAGCGCCTTGGTCAGGTTCAGCACGCTTTTGCCGATCTGCTTTACTTCGTTCACGTCCTCGGCCTCCACCGCGATGAACCCCTCGGCAATGACCGTCCCCAGCATCAGCGCGATCTTCGGCTGCTCGGCCGGAGCCTGCGCCACGCTCGGCATCTTGTGCAGCACCGCCGTCCAGTTCGGCTTCCCGAGCTTGTCCAGCACCGCGAAAATCTCGCTCGGCACCGGCACCACGACCTTGTCGATGAGCTTGGATTGCGCGGACAGTTTGCTCACGTCGATCGTCTGCGGCGGCTCCGCGAAAACGGTGGACGACAGGGCGGCGAGGGCGAGAAAAGTGGCGGGCTTCATAGGGTTTGGGAAACGATCCAAGTGGCGTCCACGGACTGAACCAACGCGACCCGGCGCGGGCAAGGATTCTTTTTCGGCTCAGGCCGCCGGGGCGGGGATTTTGACGAACCGAAAGCGCTCGGCATACCGCCCCCCGCTGTGCTGCCGGCAGCAGGCGAGGCACGCCGATTTCGCCCGGAGCGGACGCACCCGCCGCAGCACCGTGGCGCAGCCTGGGCAGCGGTAGAAATGGCGCGCGTTCACCTGCCGGCGCGGAAGCGGCAGATCGTGGCAGCGCTTTTCGTCGGTGAGCCCCAGATCGCGGCAAGCCTGCTGCCACTCGCGTCCGTGCGGGGCAATGCGGCGGCGTCCCGCGCGGTGGTGGGCGAGCAGGTGGGCCAGCTCGTGCCGCAGCGTGCGGTCCACTTCGTCGTCGCCGAAAACGCGAAGACGGGGGTTCATATTGATCAGGGATTTGCCGGCGTAGGCGGTGCCGGCGGTGCTGCGCATGCGGGTGTTCCAGCGCACGCGGACGCGCGCGGCGAGGTCCGCGCAGCCGAGGGCGCGGAGGAGAAGGCGGGCGGTTTCCTCCAAATCGGACGCGTCGTTTTTTTCCGCAGTGATGACCGGCGCAGGGCTCTGGCGCTGGATCGCGGAGCGGAGGCGGGTGGTGAGCTGGCGGAAAAAATCGAGCTGCATGCGGCAGGGCGCAGCGTAGCAGCATCCCAAAGCGATGTCATTCTGAGCGGAGTTCCCGGCGGGCGCAGGCGGCGGGAGAGCGGCGCACATCTCACCCACCACCTCCGCCCGCAAGATATTGGAGATCCTTCGACTCCGTTTCGCCTCCGCCTTCGCCCACGGCGAAACTCCGCTCAGGATGACAGTAGGGGCGGCGCGAGGCGGACGAAGATTTCCGGGAGACGGGAGACGGCGGTTTCGATTTCGGCAGCGGTGGTTTCTTTGCCGAGAGAAAAGCGGACGGTGGCGCGGGCGAGCTCGGGGGCGACGCCCATCGCGAGGAGGACGTGAGAGGCCATGATCGAGCCGACCATGCAGGCCGAGCCGCTGGAGGCGCAGAGGCCGGCGAGGTCGAGGTTGATGAGGAGGCTTTCGCCGTCGAGGCCGGGGAAGCTGACGTTCAGCGTGTTCGCGAGGCAGTTTTCCAATCCGCCATTTCGTACTGCAGCCGGGAATGCTGTGTGGAGGCCGTGCCAGAGCCGGTCGCGGAGCGCGGCTTGGCGCGGGCGCTCGGCTTCCATCGAGGCGACGGCGAGCTCGGCGGCGCGGGCGAGGCCGACGATGGCGGCGGTGTTTTCGGTGCCGGGGCGGCGCTGGTTTTCGTGCGAGCCGCCGTGCTGGAGACTCTCGATGCTGTGGCCTGCGCCGAGGTAGAGCAGGCCCGCGCCTTTGGGGCCGTGGAATTTGTGGGCGGTGAGCGAGAGGGCGTCGAAGTCGCGCGCGGCGAGCGGCTCTTTGCCGAAGGATTGGATGGCGTCGC
>JAYWEB010000146.1:0-4854 GCA_043779575.1 Chthoniobacter sp.
GGTTCCGGAACAATGGCGGCGTGAGCGATCGGGCGCGCAATTCACCAGACCGCCTCCGCCCGTTACCGTCAGCGATCCTTCACTCCGCCTTTGTCGCAAGGCCTCCAAAGGCTCCGTTCAGGATGACGGCAGGCTTTTGCAACGGATGCACCGCCGAAAATTCAGACCTCGGGGCGGCTCGCAATACCCGAAGTCAGGCGGGGCGCGGGCCGAGGGCGGCCGCACCCCGCCCCACCTGTCATCACCGGACAATCTGGTTGCTTCCAAAACCCTCGCCGATAGCTTGCCGTCCTTTTTTCCAGCTATGATCGACATCCAGCCCAACTACGCCGCCGTCAAACAGGGTCTGATCCCGCTCACGCCGCAGGAAAAGATGAAGCTGGAGAAGGACGGACTGGATGTCATCCACGACATCTATCGCTACGCGAAAACGGGGTTCGCCTCGATTGAGGCGGACGATTTCGACCGGATGAAATGGTATGGCGTCTATCGGCAGAAACCCAAGGACAGCGGCTACTTCATGATGCGCCTGCGGCTCCCCGGCGGGCAGCTCAGCGCGGTGCAGGCGGCGAAACTCTCGGAGCTGGCCGACCGCTTCGGCCACGGCTTCTGCGACATCACCACGCGGATGACCATCCAGTTCCACTGGCTGCGCATCGAGGAGATCCCCGCCATTTTCTCCGAACTCGCCAGCGTGGGCATCGCCACCAGCGGCGCCTGCGGCGACATCGCGCGCAACGTCGTCGGCTGCCCGGTGGCCGGCCTCGATCACGAGGAGATCATCGACGCCACGCCGCAGCTCATGGAGGTCAATGCCGCGCTGGAGAACAACCGCGACTATTCCAACCTCCCCCGCAAATACAAAATCAGCGTCTCCGGCTGCTGCATCCACTGCGCCCAGCCCGACATCAACTGCGTCGGCACCTTCGGGCTCCGGCGCACCGTCCACGGCGTCGAGGAACGCGGCTTCGGCATCAAGATCGGCGGCGGACTTTCCTCCTCCCCGCATCTCGCGCAGACGCTGCAATGCTTCCTCCAGCCCGCGCAGGTCTGGCCCGTCATCGAGGCCGTCAGCAAGATCTACCGCGACCACGGCTACCGGCATCAGCGGCAAAGGGCGCGGCTGAAATTTCTCATGGCCGACTGGGGGCACGAGCGCTTCCTCGGGGAGATCGAGGCGCTGCTCGGCTACCCGCTCGAACGGCACACCGACTTCCCCGTGATCAAAGACCAGGAGACCGACCATCTCGGCATCCACAAGCAGAAGCAGGCCGATCTTTACTGGGTCGGTATCTGCTTCCCCGGCGGCCGCATCCGCACTGGCACCCTCGCCAAAGTCGGCGCGCTGGCCGCGAAATACTGCGCGCCCGGCCAGGATCAAATCCGCCTCACGAACAAGCAGAACCTCATCATCACGAATATCCCCGAGGCCCGGCTCCCCGCGCTGAAGGCCGACCTCGACGCGCTCGGCCTGGATTACCAGCCCTCCAATTTCCGCAAAGGCTGCGTGAGCTGCACCGGCATCGAATTCTGCAATCTCGCCGTGGCTGAAACGAAGAACCGGATGCTCGAACTCATCACCCAGCTCGACACAAACTCCGGCTGGTACAAGGACAAGATCCGCATCCACTTCAGCGGCTGCCCCAGCTCCTGCGGCCAGCACCAGATCGCCGACATCGGTTTCCGCGGCGCGCAGACCAAGGTCAACGGCGTGCCGGTCGAAGCCTTCGACGCCTTCATCGGCGGACGCCTCGGCCAGAACCGCCGTTTCAACCAACTGCTCAAAGGCAAGATCATCGCCAAAAACGTGCATCTTTTCATCGACAGACTCCTCCACGTCTATGACGCCGGGAAGCTGCCCGGTGAGACCTTCGCCGACTACACCGACCGCGTGAAAAAGGACGAGATCCTCGCGGCGCTGGACTGGAAGTAGGCGCGCGCTGCTTTTTTCGGTAGTGGCTCAGTTTGAAAAAACACGGTCATTCTGAACGGAGTTTCGCCGTGGGCAAAGGCGGGGGCGAAACGCAGAGAAGAGCCGAGTCCGCGAGACAGCGCCGGGGCGGAGGCGGGCGGCGCAATCCTGACTCTCCGTGGGCGGAGGCGGTGCGGAGCTTGGGACGCACAACTCACCAGACCGCCTCCGCCCATTACAGTCAGCGATTCTTCACTCCATTCCCGCCCGCCTTCGCCCACCGGGAATTGCGTTCAGAATGACCGTGTTTTTCAAACTGAGCCACTACCCTTTTTCCGACCACCGCGGTGCGGATGCTTGCCGCGCGGGCGGCGATTCGCGAACTTGGGCGCATGTCGTCTGATTCGTTCGTTCACCTGCATTTGCACACCGAGTATTCGCTGCTCGATGGGGCGGTGCGCATCCCGGAGCTGATGCAAAAGGCGAAGGCGCTGGGGATGCCGGCGGTGGCGATCACGGATCACGGAAATCTCTTCGGGGCGATCGAGTTTTTTCAGGAGGGCAAGAAGACGGGCGTGAAGCCGATCATCGGGTGCGAGGTGTATATGGCGGCGGGTTCGCACCGGGATCGCGGGACGGGCAACGGGCGGGACACGGCGCATCATTTCACGCTGCTGGCGAAGGATAACGCGGGCTACGCGAACCTCGTGAAGCTGGTCTCGGCGGCGCATCTGGACGGGATGTATTACAAGCCGCGGATCGACAAGGAACTGCTGGCGAAACATGCAGCGGGGCTGATCGGGCTGAGCGGGTGTCTGAAAGGCGAGGTCAGCTCCGCGATCATCGCGGACAATTCCGCGAAGGCGATGGAGCTGGCGGGGCAATATCGCGACATCCTCGGGGCGGAGAATTTTTTCCTCGAAATGCACAACCACGGAATCGAGGCACAGCTCAAGGTGAACGCCGCGCTGCCGCGGATCGGCAAGGAGCTGGGGCTCGGGCTGGTGGCGGCGAACGACGTGCATTTTCTCGAACGCGCGCACCACGAGGCGCATGAAGTGATGATCTGCATCGGCACCGGCTCGAACGTGACGGACGAGCGCCGGATGAAGTATCCGCCGGAGCTGTATTTCAAATCGCCGGCGGAAATGGCGGCGCTTTTCCGCGAGCATCCGGAGGCGGTGGCGAACACGCTGGCCATCGCGGAGCGGTGCAATGTGGAGATCGAATTCGGCGTGCCGAAATATCCCGACTACACGCCGCCCGAGGGGCTGACGCAGAACGCCTGGCTGCGGGAGATCGTGGCGAAGGGTGTGATCGACCGCTACGGCGAGCGGGCGATGGAGGATGCGGTGATCCGCGAGCGGCTGGAGCGGGAGCTGGGTCTGCTGGAGTCGCAGGGGTTTGTGAACTATTTCCTGATCGTGTGGGATTTCATCGACTGGGCGAGGCAGCATGGCATCCCGGTGGGGCCGGGCCGCGGTTCGGCGGCGGGGTCTATGGTGGCTTACGCGATGCGGATCACCGACATCGATCCGATCCATTACAAGCTGCTCTTCGAGCGCTTTCTCAACCCGGAGCGCGTGAGTCCGCCGGACATCGACGTGGACTTCTGCGTGAACCGGCGCGCAGAGGTCATCGAGTACGTGCGCAACAAATACGGCGACCGCGCGGTGTCGCAGATCGCGACCTTTGGCACCATGGGCGCGAAGTCCGTGGTGCGCGATGTCGGGCGCGTGCTCGGCTGGCCGTATGGCGATGCGGATCGCATCTCGAAGATGATCCCGAACGAGCTGGGGATCACGCTCGCCGGTGAGGACAAGAAGAACAAGGAGACGGGGGCAATCGAGCACACCGCCGGGGCGATTGACAAAAATCCCGAGCTGAAAAAAGCCGTCGAGGAGGAGAGCGCGACCAAGCAGATGTGGGAATACGCGACGACGCTGGAAGGGCTGACGCGCAACGTCGGCGTCCACGCGGCGGGCGTGGTCATCAGCGACCGCGATCTGTCGGAATACATCCCGCTGACCCGCGCGAGCGACGGCTCGATCGTCTCGCAATACGCGATGGGGCCGCTCGGCGATCTCGGGATGCTGAAGATGGATTTCCTCGGGCTGAAAACGCTGACCGTCATCACGGATGCAGTTGCGATCATCCGGCAGAAGGAGCCGGCTTTCGACATCGACAAGGTGCCGGTCAATGACCAGGCGACCTTTGACATGCTGAATCGCGGCGAGACCATCGCGGTCTTCCAGCTCGAATCCGGCGGCATGGTCGGCGTGTGCCGGCAGTTCGCGATTTCGGACATCGAGGACATCAACGCGATCCTGGCGCTCTACCGGCCGGGGCCGATGGATTTGATCCCCGACTACATCAAGCGCAAGCACGGCAAGGCCAAGGTGAAGGCGCCGCATCCGCTGCTGAATGAGATGACGAAGGAGACGTTCGGCGTGCTCATTTACCAGGAGCAGGTCATGCAGGCGGCGCAGATTTTGGCGGGCTACACGCTCGGCGGCGCGGACCTGCTGCGGCGCGCGATGGGCAAGAAGGACAAGGACAAGATGGCCAAGGAGCGCATCAAATTCTGCGAGGGCGCCGCGACGCTGCATGGCATCAAGGAGGACGTGGCGAACGAAATTTTCGACACGCTGGAGAAGTTCGCGGGCTACGGATTCAACCGGTCGCACTCAGCGGCGTATGCGTGGGTCAGCTATCAGACGGCCTATTTGAAGGCGAACTACCCGGTCGAGTTTATGGCCGCGGTGATGAGCAACGAGGTCGCGAACACCGACAAGATCAGCATTTTCGTGAACGAGTGCATCCGGCTCGGTATCACCATTCTCGCGCCGGACGTGAACAAGAGCGGGCTGAAATTTGTGCCCGAAGAAGTGAGCGCGGCGGGCGTGGCGGCGGCGCAGGCGGCGCGGAAGACGAAGACCGCG
>JAYWEB010000147.1:0-12177 GCA_043779575.1 Chthoniobacter sp.
GAGAGCGGCTGGTACATCGAGGAAACGATCGAGGGGAGCACCATCGGTGAGGTGCTTTCGATGACCCAGTGGGACCAGAACGAACTCACGCGGCACGTCAAAGGACAGGTCGATGCGGCGATCAAAGGCGACCGGCTGAAGCCGAACGAGGCGATGAAACTGCTCGCGAGTTACGAGCGGGGGCTGAAGGGTTACACCTACCTGCACTTCGGCGGCAACGGGTCGTAGCCGCGCCGCCTGGCCTACCAGTTGGCGGCGAAGCGGTGATTCGCCGGTGCGACGTGCCGGATGATGGACGTGCCGAGCGCGCGGTTGACGGTGGTGTTGACGATATTGATTCGCGTGCCGACAGATGCCGCGTCGAAAACGCGCACGACATCCCGCGAGCACATGCGCACGCAGCCGTAGCTGGCGGGTTGCCCGATCTTTCCTTCCTCGGGCGTGCCGTGGATATAGATGCCCCGGTCAAAAGCGCGGGCGTTGCCCACTTGTAGCCCGCGAAGGTGGAGGATGCGCGTGACAATCGGGTCGCGACCGCGGGTGTTCGGACGGAGAATCTCGCCGGTGAAGTGTCGGCGTTTGAAAACCGCGCCCTGCGGAGCACCGGCCCCGACTTTGGAGGCCACTTCGAGCCAGCCGAGCGGGGTGGCGAAACTGCGCGGACGATCACCGACGCCAAATTTCGATGTCGAAACGGGAAAGTCGGCCACCCTTTTGCCCTGCTCGACGATGACCAGCCGCTGCTCCGGCACGCTCACGATGATGGCGGTCTCCCCGAGCGCCCGGCCGGGGGCGACGCAGGCGCAGACGAGTGCAGCGACGAAGGTGATGCGGCAGTATGATTTTATTGAAATCATGGCGGCTGTGGTTTAGCAGACCGCGTGCCGCTGCCCGGAACCTCCCCGATTTCCCGCCGCGGCGGGGCGAACCCCCGTCCCGTCCCGCGCTCAAACCACGAATTACGCCGCCAGCGGCGCGCCGGAATCGCGTCCCGGAAAACGCAGATTCGGCATCCACTGGGCCAGCGAGCACAATGCCACGTAGGAAAAACCGACGAGGAATAGCGCGAGGAACATGGCGTTCAGCCACTGGTCGTAGGCGACCGCGCAACCCAGCAGGTAGCTGAAGTAGATCGCGAACAGCATTTCGATGAACGGCACGATGCTCTTCAGCGGAGCGTAGCGCGCTTTTTTCCACGACTGCGTTTTACTCTGGATGCCGTATTTCGGCGTGCGCGTGAACTCCGATTGATGCCCCAGCATCGCCTCTAGGACGGCGCGGGAGTTATTGATCGCCAAGCCGATGCCGAGCGCGAGCACCATGGGGAGCAGCAGCAGCTCCCTGACCCAGGTTTTGGGGTGGAGTTCCCGCTGCGCGATCACGTAAAAAATCGCCGCCGGCAGCGACGCCGAGAGATAGATCGGCACATTGATGAGCAGCGAGTGCCAGGAAAAAGCCGCGCCCTCGCCGCCGGTCGCCGGGTGCATCAGGATACAGAGGAAAAAGAGCAGCAGATACGCGTAGTTCGACGTGAGATGGGCGGTCGATTCCAGCTTGATGAGCAGCGGCAAATCCGCCCGCCAGACCGCCGGCAGCAGCTTCATGCACGTCTGGATCGAACCTTTTGTCCAGCGATGCTGCTGCGACTTGAAGCCGTTCATATCCACCGGCAGTTCCGCCGGCGTCACCAGATCCGGCAGGAAAATGAACCGCCAGCCTTTGAGCTGCGCCCGGTAGCTCAGGTCCAGATCCTCCGTCAGCGTATCGTGCTGCCAGCCGCCGGAATCGGCGATGCACGAACGCCGCCAGAGCCCGGCCGTCCCGTTGAAATTGAAAAACCGTCCCGCCCGGCTCCGCGCCGTCTGCTCCAGCAGCAGATGCCCGTCGAGGAACATCGCCTGCACCCTGGTCAGCACCGAATACGTGCGGTTCAGATGCCCCCAGCGCGTCTGGATCATCCCCACCTTCGGGTCGGTGAAAAAATGAACCGTCTTGCGCAGCATGTCCGGCGCAGGCACGAAGTCCGCATCCAGAATCAGCACAAACTCCCCCGTGCAACTGGCCATTCCGGCTTCCAGCGCCCCGGCCTTGAAACCCGTCCGGTCCGTCCGGTGGACCAACTCGATGTCCAAACTGTGCGCCCGCAACTCCGCCACGCATTTCGCCGCGATCTCCGTCGTCTCATCCGTCGAATCGTCCAGCACCTGCACTTGCAGCCGCTCGCGCGGATACTCCAGAGCCGCGACCGATTTCAGCAGCCGCTCCACGACGTACATCTCGTTGAAAATGGGCAACTGGACCGTGATCCGCGGCAGCTCCTCAAACCTCCCCAGCGGCTCCGGCGGACGATTCCGATTTTTGAGAAAGAGATAGACGATGACGTAGCGATGCAACCCGTAGAGCGACAGGCCGCACAGCACGACGAAGTAACAAATGGTCCAAATGGTGTTTACCAAGCTTCCTGACATA
Source organism: Chthoniobacter sp. (assembly GCA_043779575.1). Lineage (GTDB taxonomy): Bacteria > Verrucomicrobiota > Verrucomicrobiia > Chthoniobacterales > Chthoniobacteraceae > Chthoniobacter. The sequence continues at coordinate 2,470 of JAYWEB010000147.1, forward strand.
GTGATTTTTAATCCCTTTCGGGCGGGAACAAGCGGGGGATCATGGCGGGTGAAGGCGGATGGTCAAGTCTGAATTCCCGGATGGAAACACCGGGCGGCGGTCTGCTTCCGGCGACGGTGGCCGGGGCGCGCGTACGGCGCGTACGGTTTGGTCGTCGTCAACCCCGCGAGGAGTTTGGCCGTGTTCGCGCGGTGGTTGGGTGGCCACCCCGGCGGGGCTCCGTCCTATTGCTGGAAGGCTCTGTCCGCCGGGTTGCCGCCGGCTTGCAGGTAGGCGATGAGGTCGAGCAGCTCGTCCTTGTTCAGCGCGTTGATGAGCCCGGCGGGCATCATTGAGACGTTGAAAGGTTTGCGGCCCTTGATCTGCGTGGAGTTGAGGGTGGTCAGGGCGTCGGGTGCGAGGGCGCTCGTCATGACGAAAACCTTGCCGTTTTCCTCCACGACGACGCGCCCGACGACGGTGCCGCCGTCTTTCATCTCGATCTGCTCGGTGCCGTACTGGTCGCTGATGACCTTGGACGGCTCGATGATGTTATCCAGCAAGTCGGCGAGCGAGTAGCGCCGGCCCGCGCCGGTGAGGTCGGGGCCGATGTTGCCGCCGTCGCCGTTCATCTTGTGGCAGTTCACGCAGAGCGTGCTGGCATACATGGCTTTGCCCTGCGTGAAATTGCGGCCCTTGAGCCCGCCCGCGGCGAGCGCGACCACGTCGGCGGTGCTGTAGTTTTTCCCCGGACCTTTGGGCGGCACGATGTTCGCGGGCGGCGCGGGCTTGGTGCTCTTGGAAAGCTTTTCGAGTTCGCCGCGCTCGGCGGCGTCGGTCACGACGTTGGCCAGCGCTTCGTTGCGGATGTTTTCGAGGAATTTCTTAAAGCTGTTGCCGCCCTTCCAGGGCTGGGTCGTCGGGAACCACCCGAAGAACGCCTTGCGCAGCTCCGGCGTCCATCCGGCCCTGGCTTCGCGCAGGGAGTAAACGTAGGAGATGGCCTGACGGTTCGGGCGGCTGTCGTGCATGGCGTTGACCGCGTTGGCGTAGTCGGTGTTGCGCGCGAGCAATTCGTCGGTGGCGAGGGTGTTGTCCGCGTCTTTGGCGGTGCCGAGCATCGGCACGGCCTTTGCCGGGAGGGTGGGCGAGCCGAGGTAGGCGAGGAGCGACACGAGTTCGCGATTGGCAAAGGGATCGGCGGCGGGGAAAAGCGGATCGAGCTTGGCCACGACTTGCGCGCAGACTTCCGGGGCGGGCCGGCCCATGCGGGTAAAGGTCAGCTCCCACACGCGCAGCAGCACGAGGCGGAGGTCGGGGGTCAGTTTCGCAAAGTCGAACACGTTCAGCGCGGCGATGAGCTTCGGCTGGAGCGCCTTGTCGCCCAGGCGGGCGAGCGCCATGAGCGCTTCGAGCGCGGTCTGCGGATCCTTCTCCGCCAGCGCTTTCTCCGCCCACTGCGCGGACGGCTGGTGCTCGATGGCCACACGCGCGGCCCAGCGGATGTAACGGTCTTTGTGGCCGAGATACGGCCACGCTTTGGCGACCGCCTCCGGGCCGGTGCCCTCGGCGTGCAGCGTCTCCAGGCTGCGGCGCAGTGTCACCTCGGGCGCGAGCGCGAGCGGCGCGGCGGGCGCGGTGCTGTCCGGGCCGATGTAGGTCACGCGGTAGAGCGCGGATTGGTTGTTGCGTCCCCCGATGATCACGTAGAGCGCGCCGTCGTTTTTGCCGATCACGGCATCGGTCACGGAGAAACCGCGCCCGCCGAGGAAGTCTTCCTTTTCACCCTTGTAGCTCGCGCCGTCCGGCGTGAAGTGGATCGCCCACACCGTGGCGTAGGTCCAGTCGAGGGCAAACATCGCCCGCTGATATTTCGCCGGGAATTTCGCCCCGGTGCCAAAGACCGTTCCGGTCGGCGACCCAGGCCCGATGTCCACCACCGCCGGCAGCGAATCCGCGTAATAGCTCGGCCAGCGGCCCGCGCCCGAGCGCCAGCCATTGTCGCCGCCGCTCACCACATGATTGATCCGCGTGGGCATATACCACGGCGAGCCGAGATCCCACTCCATGTCGGAGTCGTAGGTGAAAAGCTCGCCGTTGGCGTCGAAGGCGATGTCATACTGATTGCGGAAGCCGCCCGCCACGAACTCCACGCGCTTCCCTTCGGGGTCCGTCTGGCAGATGTAGCCGCCGGGCGCGAGGATGCCTTTGGCGTGGCCGATCGCGTCCCAGAGCCGCGTGATGAGATGATCCTCGCCGATGGCCACGGGCCGCGAGTAGGCGAGCCGCTCGGGCAGCTTGGTGTGATTTCCATTCGCGAAATAGATGGACTTTCCGTCCGGCGAAAGCGCCAGCCCGTGCGTGCCGTGCTCACCGCTGCCTTCGCATTTCGCGATCCAGTCCGCCTTGTCATACTGGTCATCGCCATCCGTGTCCCGCACCCGCCAGAGCCCCTTGTCCGCCTTCTCATTGACCATCACGAAAAGACTGTCGAAAGCGTAGAGCAACCCGTGCGCGCCACCCGCCGGCTTCCCGCCCGGCATCGGGAGCGGCTCCACCTTTGGCTCGCCCCCGCTCCCCGTCGCCGGCAGCGTCACACGGAAAAGCTCGCCGCCCTTGTTGTCCAAGCCCTGGTCGCACACGATGAGTCGGCCTTTCTGGTCCTGCGTCATCGAGACCCACGAGCCCTGCTGGTTCTTGGGCACAGTGTAAACGAGTTCCACCTTGAAGCCCGGCGCGACCTTCAGCGTGGCGGGGTCCGCCGCCGGACCGGCGGCAGCGTGGTGGAGCGTGGCGGCGAAAAACGCCGGCAGCAGGAGCGAGGGGATTTTGGTTTTCATGGGATGGATTTGAGGGACGGGAGATTTGGCAAAGAAGCGCCGCCGCGCCAGAGAAATCCGCCCGCCGGAAAACGGGCGCACCTTTCCCACCGCGACGCTCCGACGACAACCGGCCCGGCCCCCGGTTCTTGGAAAATTCTTCTCCCACTCCGGCGCTTTCCGGCTACCTACCACGCCCTTTCTTTATGTACCGCACGCATCATTGCCAGCAGCTCCGCCTTTCCGACATCGGCCAGACCGTCACGCTCGCGGGGTGGGTGAATTCGCGGCGCGAGCATGGCGGGGTGATCTTCAGCGACCTGCGCGACCAGCTCGGGCTTTTCATCGGCACGGCGGAGTCGCAGTAGGGCGAAAGGCGTCGCACCCACCAAGTCGAAGCCGCGATGCCGGTCATCGAACTCTTCACCGTCATTGACGCTCCGGTGGAACGCGTTTTCGATTTGGCGCGCAGCCTCGACCTGCACACGGACTCGACGGCGGGCACCGGAGAGCGCGCGATCGGCGAGGTCACGTCCGGGCTGATCGGCGCAGGGCAGGAGGTGACCTGGCGCGCGCGGCATTTTGGCGTCTGGCAGTTCCTCACCGTCCGCGTCACGGCCTTCGAGCGCCCGACTCATTTCGCCGACGCGATGCTGCGCGGTGCGTTCCGGCGCATGGAGCACCACCACTGGTTCGAGCCGTCCGCGAACGGCACCACTATGCGCGATGTGTTCACCTTCGAGTCCCCGCTCGGCATCCTCGGGCGCATCGCCGACTTCCTCTTTCTCACGCGCTACATGCGGTCGTTCCTCATCGGGCGGAATCGTGCCATCAAGGCCGCGGCAGAGTCCGATGGTTGGAGGCAATACCTCTGCAAAGCGGCGCATCCGCATTAAAGCGTCATCTTGCGCGCCGCCATGTTGGGCCGCGTATTTCCCGGCAAAACCCGCACGCTTCATGCAGACGATCATCGCCTTGCCGTCCATCGCCTCCACGCGTTTCTCGAAATGCGCCACGGCGGAAGTGGGAAGTCAGAATGATGAGGTAAGAATCGGAGCTGCCCCTCACTTCTTCATTCCTCCTTCTACCTTTCCCCGCCGTGCCGGTGAACCCGATGAACGACGCATTCGGCAAGGCATTGCGCATGTTGCTAGCGAAGCCGTAGGACATCTCGCCGGTCTTTTCATTCACCTTGCCGCTGCCCTGCGTGTGCCAGACCACACCCGCGCGACGGTTGCCCTGCACATCAATCGAGGAGGTAACGACGTCCGTGCCGAGAACCCGCCTGACGAAGAACTTTCTGAAGATTGCTCAAAAGAAGGTCCTTTGCTTCAGGGACCAAAGGCAAGAGCCGTTCAGAAACAAACTTCTCTGTTGCCGTTTGGCCAAGAAGATGACCGCGCCAAAAATCGCTGATTTCTGTGCGGCCTAAATCCGCCAAAAGGAAGGAAATCGCGTCTGCGCTGAAATCGTCAGTCGTTAGCTCGTTCTGTTTAGGCAGGATCGCATCAGCAAGCACTCCTCGATACTTTGAAGCGGACTTGTTGAATTCGATCACAAAGGCATGACGCGTTTCCTTACTCACATGTGATGCGAACAACCAAGACAGCCTCTCCTTAAGCCAATAGCGAGACTTTGGATCATTTTCACTCATGAACCAATCCAACCACCATTCGATTGGCCCGATTTCGATCTGCCCAAGCGGACAGTTTCGCCCGCTGTGAACCTGTTCGACAACAGCCAAAGCGAGATGCGTCTCACGCAGCATCAGAAGCTGAACAAAAAGGGCCTCGTTTCCGGCCCAGTTGATGTCAATCTGTTTTAGTAGATGCGTCGGCTCCTGCATGCGTTGTTCGGGGCTCATGCCTGCGAGTTCACGCAGGGCCTCGAATACTGGCGCTACTTCCGCTGCTGCAGCGCAATGAAGCAGCGACGCCTTTGCGATTCCCGACCTCGCGGCCGCTTGTGCTTTAACGGCTTTCGCCAAGTCAGGTCGACCCGAACAAAGGCATTGGAGTGCCTTTAGCGGCCAGGAGTCTTCTTCGGAATCGTCAACCCCCGCAACTAGCTGGTCAACGTGTTCGCCCGTGAACGACGCCCAAGACAATCTGTGCTCCGGTTTAGCAAACTGTGCGATAAAGTAGATGGCAGTCGCGGCCTTTTTGACACCTCGAAGCAGTAGTTCTCCAGCCAAATCCAAGGCCGATGTAGAATGGTGGTTCTGCAGGATATTGCACAAAATACGGGCGCGAATCTCGGGGACGGCTCCGGAGTCATGACCAGAAAAGAACCCATTCTTGATGACTGGAATTTCCAGTTTAGAAAGAAATGCCGCGGCTCCGCTAGTGAAGCCATGTGCAGCGTTATCATCAGAATCGGGCGTGACCTCGCCCGAAATGGAATCTGCCAACTTGACCACCTTTTTGACATCCTCAGGTGCAGCCAGCGACTTCAGGGCACTTGCGATGCCGTTGCAGCAATAGTTGTAGTCGGATCGCGATTCGACAAATTCGCGCAAAATTTCATCCTTTATCTTTGGGCCTTTAATCGCGACGAGGCGTTTCACGGCTGCCCCGCCGATTGTATTCCCGAGCTTCATCAGAGACCGCAACTGCGGTTCGTGGGAGTCTGAAAGCGGCAAGCTTGATTCCACAAGCCACTCAATCCGACTTTCAAATGGCCCGAGTCCCTTAATGCGTTCAGGAATCAGGGTGAGGAGCTTTGAGACGACATCATCACGCCCAACCTCAAGATACTTCACGGCATTCAGCGCAAGCGCGAGGTCGGCATTGACTACATCATTGAAAAATGTCTCGGCTTGCGATGGGGGCAAGAGGCTGAGAGCGAGAAACAGTGCCTGATCCCACCTTGTTAAAGTCAGCTTTTCCTTGAGGATTTGTGGAGTGGCTTGATACCGCCGAGCAAGCTCCTTGGCTGCTAGATATTCCGTGACCGATTGATGCACGAAGGAAATCCGGCCTCCAATGTGAGGAACCAGAACCGAAGTGGAAACAAGCCAATTGGCTATATCCCTAGCATCAATATCAGCGAAGCCAGCCGCCTCGACATTCGCCTTCAGGACACGGAGAAGATCCGACAAGGGATATGCCTCCTCGCCGTGATTGATTGCATCGTAAGCGGCAATAGATAGGGTCTCTTCTATTGCGAATGACTTACCGAATCGCGCCACAAATGCCCGGTCCAGATTCACAAAAAACGAGTGGTAGAAATCGCGAGGGTGAGCCTCTTTCGGCAGGCTTACGGCCCCGCTTGTGATAAACTGAAAATAGAAAGGCTTCTGCAGCAGCCATCGAACCTCACGGTCAAAACGACCACCGATGTCGATTCCCATTCGTTTGAGTTCGGCAGAAACAACTGTGTCATCAATTTGGTCGAGGCAGTAGGCGGGGAACCCCAACTTGCCGAGACCGTCGTTTGTTCGTGAGCCAATTATCAGAGATGAGCGCCCAACGCTTCCCGTGAACTTGGCGAAGTCTCCTTCGTAGCTGCCGCTCTCCCAATACTCTCTGGGCATCTCGTTGAATGAATCCAAGAACACCTTCGACCGAAATCGCTGCGTCATCTCATCGAACGGCAAACTGGGTGGCAGCGTCTGGCTAACTAATTCAGCGAGGTCTCCACGATACAGCTTAAGGTCAACGAAGATGGGAATGACTACGGAGGATTCGTCGAACGGTTCTGAGAGACAGACTTCGTGAAGTTTGTCGGCCAGTCGCGCAGCGGTTTGCCGGAGTGCGTATGTTTTTCCTGCGCCTGGCAATCCAACAAGAAGTGCTCGATCCGGCCCGTCATCCAAGAACTCGTCGATTGGGTAGTGGTCAAACTTGTCCGGTTCGTGGTAGAGGTTGTTCTTCCTCTGATTGTCAGACTCTGCATGCACGCGAATTGCGAACTCGGGAGTTACCTTCGGGGTGCGTGCCAGCCGCGCTGCATGGCGAGCCAATGAGAGAACCAGATCGGGGGTGCACACTTCATTTGCCGCTCTGTTCAGGCCTGGAGTCGGAACCACCGGCGCAGGTTCGAGGAGTGAATCAAGGAGCGTGAGCAGCCCGGCGTGGTCTTTTTTGCCATCAGGGTGCGTGGTTGTCGGGTAGCTGACGAGATGGATGCCGTAGTTTCGTCTCCAATAGTCACACTCCGCTTCGGCTACGTCGGCCATGATCGCATAGTGGTCACGAGTGCCGCCCTTGTAGGTATTGGCAAGGAGGTCGCGGACATAAATGAAATCTGGGTCTCTCAAGCCAAACCCGAGGTAAACGACTGGCCGACTCGCTAGCAGCATTTTCAAAGATTCCAGTGCGTTCTGCCGTTCCCCTTGTGGAAGCAATTGCCGATACTGCTCGCGCGTCAGAATGATACTGTCGCTGTCAGCCGCGTCTCCGTGAGGCTTAAAAACAAAGTCGATGGCGCGGGCGTGAACAATCTCGGCGGTTTCAGTGAGATGTCGATTTGTAATCGGCGGACGGAAAAACCGGTCTGGCTGCCATTGCCGGAGGGCTTCCTCAAGGAGGTTGTCGTAATTGGTTGTGACGAAGCAGCGCGTTCCCAAAGAGACGATCTTACGGTGAATTTCATGTGGCTTTGCCACGCCGTATCGACACGTAGCCCGAATGAAATCGCCAATCTGTTGCTTCGTTAGCTTGTCGAACCCGTAGCTTGCTGCTTGCAAGAGGTCTCCGCGCTCTGCTTCTGCTCGAACAAGGTCGGCTTTGGCCCCTGCCGATTCGACGAATCTCGCAAGTTCTTCAATTACGCCTGACCACGACGGAAGCCCCGACCACAATGATATTCCCGATCCAATGAATAAGACCGTGTCCTCCTGAGCGAGAACTTGCTTTAGTTTTTCCATATTTCAGATCGGGTAGAAAGGTTCACTTTTGCGTCGGCGTTTTTGTTTTTCGCGAGGAACCAGAGGCAGACGGGGATCGGCGTGCTGTAGAAGAGCTGGCCGGGGAGGGCGCGGCGGATGGTGGCGTTGTCGAACATCACTTCAGGCGTTTGACGTTGTTGGCGGAAAGGAGAGTGCGCATCTGGGTGATCGCGATTTCGTTCAGCTTGAGCAGGCGCTCCGGCTGGGGCAGACCTTGACGGATGAGCACGGAGTTGAGGCTTTCGAGATTGGTGAGGACGACAAGCTGCTCCAGCGGCGCGTGGTCGCGGATGTTGCCCTCCGCGTCGGGATGGGCATCGCGCCATTGCTTCGCGGTCTGGCCGAAGAGAGCGACGTTGAGCAGGTCGGCTTCGTTGGCATAGACGAGGGATGCCTGAGCCTTGGTGATAGCGGGCGGGAGGAGCGTCTCCTTGATGGCGTCGGTGTGGATGCGGTAGTTGATCTTGGCGAGGGTGCGCTGGAGGTTCCACCCGAGCTTGAGGCGGTCGTTTTCGTCGTCCTTGAGGCGTTGGAATTCCTTGATCAGGTAAACCTTGAATTCAGCACTGATCCACATGCCAAATTCAAACGCGATGTCCTGGTGGGCATAAGTGCCGCCGTAGCGTCCCGTCGTGGCCCGCAGGCCGATGGCGTTGGTTTTTTCCACCCACTCCTTGACGCTGAGTTTGTAGCTGTTCAAGCCCGCCTGGCTTTTAATTGTGGCGAATTCGCCGTAATTAAAAGCCGGGTTGTGGACGCTTTCCCAGATGCCCAGAAACTCCACCGTGTTCCTATTTCGCAACCAGTCCGAAATGAAAAAGTCGCCGTCCTTGGCTTTCAGCATGTCGGTCAACGACAGGTAATCATTTTCATGCGACCGCACGATGGTGATCGCGACGCCTTTGACTTGGATTTTGCGGCTGGTTTTCATGGGGGCGGTTTTAGTTTTGAACCCTTCGGACCCAGTCAGGATGATTCATTTTTTGGCCGACAGAAAAATCGTTCCGGCCCGCCTCATTTCTAAACCTCTCGAATTCGAGAGGTTTAAAATCCGGATTACTGAGCCGATCCCAGACGCCGAGGAACCGAACGGTGGCCTCGAAGCCGATGGTGGCGGTGGAGACTTTGGAGGAGCCGTTCGATTTGGGGCGGGCCATGAGGGCGTCGGTTTACCGCGCCAACGGTGGTCTGTCGATGGCGACGGAGCGCGCCGGGTGCGGTCGGCGGCGCGCAGGGCAAGAGTCCGGCCGTCGGAGGCGCGCAGTCTTTCGAGTCGCTCGCGTTGGTGTGCGATCACCGGTTGGCAATCCGGGGCTACTCTGCGTGAAATTGTTCTCCCATTCGCGGGGTTTCCGGGTAGGTTCCGCGCCCCTTATTTATGTACCGCACGCATCATTGCCAGCAGCTCCGCCCTTCCGACATCGGCCAGACCGTCACGCTCGCGGGGTGGGTGAATTCGCGGCGGGATCATGGCGGGGTGATCTTCATCGATCTGCGGGACCGGGAGGGTCTGACGCAGGTGGTCTTCCGCCCGGAGGAGCATCCGCAGGTGGCGGAGGCGAGTCACGGGTTGCGGAGTGAGGATGTGATCCAGCTCACAGGCACGGTCGCGGCGCGGCTGGCGGGGAGCGAAAACGGGAAGCTGGCGACGGGGGCGGTGGAGATCATCGCGAGCGAGCTGAAGGTGCTGAACAAGGCGGACGTGCCGCCTTTCCCGCTGGATGACCCGAGCGTGAACGAAGACCTGCGCCTGCAATACCGCTATCTCGATCTGCGCACGGCGCACATGCAGCGCAATCTGAAGCTGCGGCATCGCGTGGTGAAGGCGACGCGGGACTATCTGGACGATGCGGGCTTTTTGGAAATCGAGACGCCGATTTTGTCGAACCCGACGCCGGAGGGAGCGCGGGATTTTCTGGTACCGTCGCGGCTGACGCCGGGTTCCTTTTACGCGCTGCCGCAGGCGCCGCAGCAGTACAAGCAACTGCTGCAGGTGGCGGGGCTGGAGAAGTATTTCCA
>JAYWEB010000148.1:0-4847 GCA_043779575.1 Chthoniobacter sp.
GAAGGGCGAAAGGCGATGGCGTCTCCCGCAGCGTGGCTTGGGATTCTTCCTCTTTCGCCTTTCGCCCTTCGCCTTTCGCCTTTTCTTCCAAGTCCGGGACAACGCCCGTCGGGATGAGGAGCCCCCGCGCGAAAACCTCGCTCTTGGTGGCCTTACCGCTCCCCGCCTCGTCGGAGAGGATGAGGATTTTGTCATCCGCCTCCTGCCCTGGCTCGATCATCGGGTAAAGCGAGGAGCTGCAGACCCAGAGGCGGCCGAGGGCGTCCCAGTTCATCTGCGTGGGCTTTTCCAGCATGGGGTTCTGCGCCCAAAGCTCGATCTGGTAGCCGTCGGCGACGGTGAATTGCGGCAACGGCAGCGGCGCGGGCGCGGGCGCGGGAGCCTCCGGCACGGAGACGGGCTCGGTCGTGGCGGTGACTTTCCCGGCAGCGTTCTCCGGGGTCTTCAGCGCCGCCTTTTTCAGCCGGTCGATCTCCGCCTCGGCTTCGGCGACGAGCGGATCGAACATGGGCATTTCCTTGGCATTGCGCCCCTGCTCGCCCTTGCGGAAGCCGAAGATGTAGGTCCAGTTCGCCGGCCGCCAGCGGTGGAAGAAGAGTTCGTTCTTGCGAATGACGGCGGCGCGGAGGGCATCTGATTGGAGTATTCTCCCCCGAATTTGTTCACGTGTGGCGGGGTGGTCTTTAGTTCCGAGCCATCGTGTCAGCATATCCCAGCCGAGCGCGAAGCCGGTCACACCGCTAAAGAGGCTGTATCCGGCGTTGGAGATGTGGATGCCGTTCTCCGTGAGATTTGAGGCGGTATTTTCTCCAAAAGCTTCTGCAAACGCAGCTCCATGTTTTTGTCCCTCCGTCAATAACGTGAAGAGCGGAACAAACTTTGCCCCCCGCTCCTTCGCCAGCTCTTCGATGGCCTTGGAATACTCGGCGAGCAGCTTGTTGTGCTCGGCGGGGTCGGGGAGGCCGGGGCGGCTGGCGCGCAGGTCTTCGTGCCGGATGGGGGAGAGCAGGACGAAGCGAAGAGAAGGCTGAGGGCTGAAGGATGAAGGATGAAGGGGATCGGCGGCTGCGCCGCGGGCTTTCGAGTCGGGCGCGCGGGTCTTTTCATCCTTCATCCTTCCGCCTTCATCCTTTGCCTTGATCTCATCCATCAACATGCCGAGTTCCTTTTTGAACCGCGCCGCGCTCATCGGCTCCGCGCCATACCGGGCGGGGTCGGGATTGAGGGTGGCGTCGCCGCTTTTGTCCGTGAGCTCCTGCAGGCTGGCGGCCATGCCGTAGCCGAGGAAGACGACCGTGGGCTGCACCAGATCGAGCTGCTCGCGGAGCCGCTCCCAGCCCTTGGCCGGCGGATCGAAACTCGCGCGCGAAACGCCGAGCGGGGTGTCGCCGGCAGAGCTGAGATTGCGGACGGTGAAGGAGCGGTCGGCGAACTGCTCGTGCATCCGCGTTTCCAGGTAGCCGTAAGTGCCCTCGCGCTCCAGCAGCGCATCGCCGAGGAGGAGGACGCGGTCGCCGGCGAGGATCTCAAAGGACGGCTCGGCGGCTCGGGCGGTGGTGAGGGCGAGGATGAGGATGAGGAGGAGGAGGAGGAGGAGGGAGCGCATGGTGGGTTAGCGTTTGTAGATGTCGTGGGTGCCGATGGCGAAGGAAACCACGGTGTCGCCTTCGAGGAAAAATGCCGCACGCAAGTCGCCTTCGATGACGACAGCATGGACGGTGCGCTTCAAAGCGTCGGAGAGGCGGTGAAGCGTGCGCAGGCGCGGGTCGAAGGGATCGACTTTGAAGATGCGGAGCTTCGCACGGGCGCTGGCCTGCTGGGCGGCGGGCAGTGCGCGGAACTGCTCCCAGAACTTCTTCGTGGGTTGGTATTGGTATTTCATCGGCACAACCTTGAGGCGCGGCATCCGGCACTGCGAAGAACGGTGCCCACGATGGCAAACCGGCGCGGCTCGCGATTACTTTGACGGAGGCGGTTCCTCGCGCAGCACGAGATCTATGTCCACAAACCGCCCGTCTTCGTAGTCCTCGTAACCCTCCCAGATTTCCTCCGGCACGTCGGGATGCGTGAGACGGCGGAGGGCGCGCTCGACGATCTTGCGTTCGGCTTCGGGGAGAGTTTCGATTTGGGCGATGACTTCGGCGGCGCTCATGGGGGAAAGAGAAGCTCTGACGTGCCGGGCGAGCAAGCAATGTTGCGCAAAAGATTGCGCAATCTATTGCGCGCACTTTTCCTTTCCCTCCCCCGCGCCGATGCGCCACCTTCGCCGCCCTTTATGAATCCAGAAATCCGCGTCCGTTTCGCCCCTTCGCCCACCGGCTACCTGCACGTCGGCGGGGCGCGCACGGCGCTGTTCAACTGGCTCTTTGCGCGGCATCACGGCGGCACTTTCATCCTCCGCATCGAGGACACGGATCGCGCGCGGCACAATGACGCGGCGGTGCAGGTGATCTACGACGGGCTGCGCTGGCTCGGGCTGGATTGGGACGAAGGCCCGGAGATCGGCGGGCCGCACGGGCCGTATTTTCAGAGCGAGCGGGAGGCGGTTTACCAGCGCTACGCCGACCAGCTCAGCGCCGCGGGAAAAGTGTACACGGATGAAAACGGCGCGCTGCGTTTCGGGTTGCCGCGGCAACCGCTGGTCATCGACGACATGGTGTGCGGGCGGATCGAAATCGACCGCGGCATTTCGCAGAACCGCGAGGGCGGGGTGGAAAGCGACATGACCATCCGGCGCGCGGACGGCGGGTGGATTTTCCATTTCGTGAACGTGGTCGATGACATCGACATGCGGATCACGCACGTCATCCGCGGCGAGGATCATCTTTCCAATACGGCGAAGCATCTGGAGCTGTTCGCCGCGCTCGGCGTGGAGCCGCCGCGCTACGGGCACATCCCGCTCATTTTGAACAAGGACGGCTCGAAGATGAGCAAGCGCGACACGGGCGCGAGCATCACCAGCTATCTCGAAGGCGGCTACGTGCCGGAGGCGGTGCTGAATTACTTCTGCCTGCTCGGCTGGTCGCCGAAAGACGACCGCGAGATCATGCCGCGCGAGGAGATCGTCGCCCGCTTCGACCTCGCCAACGTGAACCGCAAAGGCGCACACTTCGACCTCGCGAAGTGCGACTGGTTCAACGCGCAATACCTCGCGCACCTGCCGCTGGAGCGTTACCGCGAACTCGCCGCCCCGTGGCTCGCAAAGGCTGGCGTGGCCTTGCCCGCCGGCCAGCTCGACGCCGTGCTCGCGCTGGAAAAAATGAAGGTCACGCACCTCACCGAAGTCCCCGAGCGCGTCGCCTTTTTCGCCACCGAAGACTTTCCCTACGACCCCGCCGCCGTGGAGAAAACCCTCCGCAAACCCGGCGCGCTCGACCGCCTCGCGCAGCTCGCCGAGTGCTACGCGGCGCTCGACATTTTCGACGCGGCCACGCTCGAAGCGAAGCTCAAGGAACTCGCGGCGACGCTCGCGGTGAAGCCGGCGGAGTTCATCCATCCCGCGCGCGTGGCGGTGAGCGGGCGCAGCGTGGGGCCGAGCCTTTACCACATGCTGGAGGTGCTCGGAAAAACGCGCGTCCTTTCACGCATCGAGCGGACGCGCGCGACGTTCACAGCATGAGTTCGCGATGAAAAAAACCTGTCATCCTGAGCGGAGTTCCCGGCGGGCGAAGGCGGGCGGGAACGGAGTCGAAGGACCTCTAACTATTCCGTGGGCGGAGGCGGTCCGGTGGGATGCGCGTAGTGCTCCGCAGCGTCTCCGCCCGCGAAAAGTTAGAGGTCCTTCGACTGCGCTGCGCCCGCCTTTCCGCCTCCGCTCCGCTCAGGATGACGGGGGGTGGAAAGTGCTGGGAAGTCCGGGAGCCGCCACGCCATGAAAGCCGTCTATACCTTTGCCGACCTCGCGGACTGGGAGCGCGCCACCGCCGCCGAACCGGTGCCGCTGCGGCTCGCGGTGCTCGGCGATCCCGTTGCGCATTCCGCGTCGCCGCAAATGCAAAACGCGGCGCTCGCCGAGTGCGGCATCGCTGCGCGCTATTGCCGGCTGCATGTGCGCCCGGAGGAATTCGCCGACGCGCTGCGGATGCTGGCGGGCAAAGGATTCATCGGCGTGAACTGCACCATCCCGCACAAAGGCGCGGCGCTCGCCGCTGTGGATGAGGCGGACGAAAACGCCCGTCGCGCGGGCGGCGTGAACACCATCGTCTTCGGCGATGACGGCAAGCTGCGCGGCTTCAGCACCGACGGCCCCGGCCTCGCCCGCGCCGTGCGCGAGCAACTCGGCGCGGAGCTGCGCGACCTGCGCGTGCTCGTGCTCGGTGCGGGCGGCGGCGCGGGCCGCGCGGTGGCGATGCAGTGCGCGTCCGCCGGTGCGCGCGGGCTCACGCTCATCAACCGCAGCGTCGAAAAACTCCAGCCGCTCCACGACGCCATCGCCGCCTTTTACCCGCCCGAGCGGCTCGCCCTCGCCCCGTGGAACGACGCCGCCCTCGCCCGCGCGCTCGACGTTTCCGACCTCGTCGTGAACTGCTCCGCGCTCGGCATGCAACCCGACGACGCCTCGCCCATCCCCGCCGCGCTGCTCTCCCCGCGGCATCTGCTTTTCGACACCATCTACACCGCCGCGCGCACCCCGCTCATGCGCGCCGCCGACACCGCCGGCGCACGCGCGGCGAATGGCCTCTCCATGCTGCTCCACCAGGGCGCGCTCGCCTTTGAGCACTGGTTCCACCGCCCCGCGCCGATCGAGATCATGCGCGCCGCGCTCGTCCAGCACGCCAGCGGCGGCAGTGGTGAAAAATAGCTCACGCCACCGGCGGCGACTGTCCCAGACGGGCCGACAATTTTTT
>JAYWEB010000149.1:0-1907 GCA_043779575.1 Chthoniobacter sp.
GGAAAGTCGATCTAAACAGGGCATTTCAAATCGTATCATCCGGTGCCCCCCGGTGCCATGCCAAAGCTGCGAACGCAGTGTCCATCCTGGTTCGTCTCGTTCGTCTCGTTCCCAAAGTTAGCGCAGCGCTTCGGGAACGAGATGGCAAACGAGAGTGAAAATTCAGACCCTTAGCGAGCCACGGAACGCCCTGGCGCCATAGTAAGACTGCGCACCGTTGTGATACACGAAGACATGGCCGAAGCGGCGATCACAGAAGAGCGCGCCGCCGAGTTTTCTGATCTCCGCAGGTGTCTTCACCCAACTCGACGTCTTCGCATCGAAATTTCCAAGCTTCTGCAGCTCTCGGTATTCTTCTTCCATCAGAAGCTCAATGCCCATGGCCGCGGCCATATCAACGGCGTTATTTTCCGGTCGATGTTCCTTCCTCGCTTCCAACCCTTCCCGGTCGTAACAAACACTGGTGCGGCCTTTGGGGCTTTCCGCTGAACAATCATAAAAAACGGTTTCGCCCGTCCTATTATCCAGACCCACAACATCCGGTTCACCGCCGGTCTCTTCCATTTCATTGAGCGACCACAATTTTTCAGGATTGGCTTCCAGCTTTGCCTGGACGTTAGCCCATTTCAGACCTTTATGACGGTCCATGTTTTTCTCAAAGCGGGCCTTCAATGCTCTGACTAGTTCTTCACGCTGTCTTGGGGACAACTCCTTTTTGGCGCTCTTGATGTTGTTCATAGTTTGGATGGTTGCCAGTGCAGGCCATCCGCTCCGATGAGGGTAGAACCGGTCACTGGTTTCATCCCGCGAACGTGCCCTCAATCGCGCCTGAGTTCCACCCGCAAAGACCGAACCCCCACCTCCCGTTCTCAATCTCCCACCCTCTCGCTCCCGCCCTCTCGTTCCTCTCGTTCCCAAAGTGCCCTCTCGTTCCCAAAGTTAGCGCAGCGCTTTGGGAACGAGAGTGAACTCAGCATCACTCAGGAGGGCGTCCCCGCCGTCATCCCCGCCGAAATGTGCTACATGGCTGGCAGGAATCGCTGCTGCTGCTCGCCCAACTCCTCGATCCTGAGATCCCCGATCAGCCGTGAAATAGGCGGGACCGGTTTCCCTGCTCCGCAACGCCTCAATCCTTCGGTGGCCACGGTTTGCCGGCGAGCTCCGGCGGGAGTTGCTTCGGGTCCACCGGGTAGATCAGCGAGAGGTCCATCTGGGATTTTGAGCCTTGGAGGAATTCCAGCTCCTCCGGCGCACCGACGATCAGCCAGAGCGTCTCGGCGTCCGTGTCGTTGAAGACCTGCCGCAACTGCTCCGGCCCCACGAGCACACCGCCGTGCTTCGGCACCGTCAGCGTCTCGCCGCCGACGCGCATCCGGCCCGTGCCTTCGAGCACGAAGTAAAACTCCTCCTGCCGGACGTGCCGGTGCAGCGTATTCGCGCTCCCCGGCGGCAACCGCCACAGCCGTGCGCCCAGGTTCTCGCTCCCCGTCCGTTCCAGAAAATCCGCGTTCGGGATGCGCATCAAATTCGACGGCCGCCACTGCAGGTCGTCCGGCCCGATGAGGTGATAACCGGTCACAGGTTTCATCCCGCGAACATGCCCTCAATCGCGCCGGACTTTCAAGACCGACTCTCGACCCCACGTCCCACCCTCTCGACCCAACCTCCACCTCTCGTTCCCAAAGTTAGCGAAGCGCTTTGGGAACGCCACCCGCTGCCTTGAAACTCCGTTTCTTCCGAGCCACCCTCCACCCATGCGCAGCCGCTACACCGTCCGCGAACCCGAGCGCGCTCACTTCGTCACCTCCACCATCGTGGACTGGCTGCCCGTCTTCACCACGCAAGCCTGCTGCGACATCCTCGCCGGTTCCCTCGACTACTGCCGGCGGGAGAAAGGGCTGCGGCTC
>JAYWEB010000150.1:0-4800 GCA_043779575.1 Chthoniobacter sp.
GGGGTGGGGGCGGGTTCCATGGTGAGGACCGCGACGGGTGCGCCGGCCTGGGCGAAGGCACCTTCGAGCGCGGGCTGCGGGACCAGCCGCGCCCGCCACGCCGGGACGGCGGGCTGGAGCGGTGCCAGGTTGTCTTCGGGCGCTTTTTTTTCCGGTCCGTCGTTCAGCTTGTGCAGATGCCGGTGGAGGGCGGCGGCGGCGGCGGCAAACATGAAGAATGTGGGGCGGTACTCGAAATCGATGACCCACGACGAGACCATGTAGGAAACGGTCAGGACGAAGAGAATGCGGCGGATGCGCTCCTCGTCGGGGGTGGAGGTCCGGGCCGAGAGGAGGGTCCGCAGGCCGCAGTAGAGGATGCCCATGTGGAGGAAAAAGCCGACGTAGCCCAGTTCCGCGCCGATGCAGACGTAGGAGGAGTGGGGCGCTTTCGAGACGATCGGCATCGGGCGCTTGAGCGAGTCTTTGTCAAACTTCGTCCGCTTGAAGTGGTACTTTCCCGCGAGAAAGCTTTGGTACCAGTTGCGATAGCCGATGCCCGTAGTGGACCGCACTTTCATCCCGTGCGTGAAGGCCATGACGCGCCCCTGAATGGCTTCATCCGTCTTCGTCTTCTTGAGTTCGCCCATGCGCGGGAGCAGCGAGAGTCCATTCGTGCCGAAAAAAAGCGCAGCGCAGACGATGATGGCTTGGACGCTCTTGGGGCGGCCAAAGGTGGCGGTGGCGACGAAGGTCGCCGCGCCGGCGAGGAAGGCACCTTTCGAAACCGTGAGAAAGATGCAGTAGCCGACCATGACCATGAGGCAGACTCCGAGGAGGCGGAGGACCATGGGTTTTTTCCAGATGCAAAAGTAGTAGAGCAGCGGGATCGCGGGCACCACGCTGTGGCCGAGCGCGTTGGGGTTGTTGAAAATGGAGAGATTGAGGATGAGGCGATCTTTCATCACACCCTTGGTCAGGTTCAGACTCTCCAGCGGATCGAAGCCATAGAGCGAGAGCAGCGCCAGCCCAGCGATGGCGCAGATGGTGAAGGTCCACCAGCCGACGAATTTATTCATGCGCTCGACCGAGTAGAGCGCCTGCACGATGACGATGTAAAAGACGTAGAGGTTGACCGTTTCCTTGAAGGTGTCCCACTTCGAGTCGGGGGTGGAAAAGACGATCCAAAGCCAGAAAGCCAGGACCGCCCAATCATGCGGGGTGCGGAAAAGGCTGCGCAGATTAAAACCGCGCTCGCGCATGGTCAGCGAGGCTAGGCCGGCGAGCATGGTCCACCGCACAAAGGAGACGCTGGCCAGGCCGAGCGGCCACTCCTGCGGGCGCAGGTAGTAGAGGATCAGGAAAAGGATGACGCTGACGAAGTCCATTTAGCGGTGGGTCCGGTAGAGGGCGGCGTAGGCGTCGGCCATGGAGCCGAGGGAAAAATGCCCGAGGATTCTAGTGCGCGCTTTTTCTCCGAAGTCAACGAGCCGCTCGGGCGTGGTGAGGAGGGAGGCAAGCTCGGACGCCAGGGTGGTCGCGGTAGAGAGATCGGCGATGATACCCTCGTGACCGGAGGTGAAGATGTGCTCGTGGCCGCAGGCGAGATTGGCGAGGACGGGCACGCCGGAGGACATGGCTTCGAGGGCGACGTTGGAGAGACCCTCATTGACCGAGGGGATGGCGAGCAGATCCAGCGCCCGGTAACAGAGGCTCGGGTCGCTTTGCCAGCCGAGCCAGTGGATGCGGGCGGCATGGGGGCTGGCCTGCGCGCGGGTGCGGGTGGCGGCTTCCTCGCTCCCACCCGTGCCGGCGACCACGAGGTGCGCGCCGGGAAAGCGCGGAGCGATGGCGGCGAAGGCGTCGAGGAGGACGGCGTGGCGTTTGAACGGTCCGAAGCGCCCGACGATGCCGATGGTCAGCGCGTCGGCGGGCAGGCCAAGACTGCGGCGGGCGGCCTGGCGGTCGCCGGGAGCAAAGCGGGCGCTGTCCACGCCATTCGGGATGACCGCGATTTTTTCCGCGGGAAAACCGAGGGCGAGCAACTCCTCGCGCATCGGGTGGGCGACGGTGTGGATGGCGCGGCAGGCACGGTAGAGGGAGTGGCGCTGGCGGAGGCGGCGGGGGGTGAGTTCCGCGGGTGTGAGCTGGCTGTGCTCGCCGTGGAGGACCGCGGCCAGCCGGCCCCCGCCGGTGGCCAGCGCGGTGTAAATGAGCGCGCCGAGATTGTGACTATGCACGGCATCGGGCCGCAGGCGGAGGATCGCGCGCGTGAGGCGGACGACGGCGCGCGGAGAAAAGCCGCCGCTTTTTCCCAGCACCTCCACCCGCTCCGGATGGGGCAGCCGGTCGGCGAAAGCGCCGCGCCGTTCGAGGCAGGCGACGTGCATCTCAAAGCCGCGGGCTTCCAGCGCATGCGCCATGTTCACGACCCCGTTTTCCATGCCGCCGGGGTCGAGCGAATTGACGACATGGAGGATTTTCACGGGCTTCGGGGCAGGAGAAAGTGTGCCAGCGCCCGCAGGCGGAAGAGGGGGGGCTCGAGGACGAGGTCTGGGCGGAGAAAGAACGGCCACAACGCGACCGAGGTGAGCCAGTAACGCAGCGCCGCCAGGCGGAGGCCGTCGTCGAAGTGGGTCCACGCGACGAGGAAGTAGTGGATGGCGAAGGTGCGCAGCCAGAAGGGCACGGCCAGCCGGGAAACCGCGCCCCGCTGCCAGGCGTGGCTGAGGACACGCTGGGTGTTCTGCTTCATGCGGGGCGCGTTCTTGCTCATGTTTTTCGGGTGCCGGCGGATGAAGGCTCCGGGTTCCCCGATGAGAAAAAAGCGGTGTCCGCGCGCGGTCAGGCGAATCCACATGTCGCGATCTTCGGAGCTGCGGAGTGCGGTGTCGAAGCCGCCACATTCGGCGAAGACGTGCCGTTTCACGACGACTGACGAGGAAAGCGGATGATTGCGGAGACAAAAATCGCGGACGGTGAGATCGCGGGTGTGGGAGGAATCGTAGCGCGAGGTGGCGCTGGGCTGGCCGGCGGCATCCATGCGAATGGTGCCGGTGGCGACGCAGGCGAAGTCCTCCGAAAGCTCGGCGAAACGCTGGAGCGCCGTGGCGAGAAACTCCGGTTTCCACATGTCGTCCGCATCCAGAAACGCGATGAACGGATGGCGGGCCTCGCGGATGCCCGTGTTGCGCGAGGCGGAAAGGCCGGCGTTTTCCTGCCAGATGTAGCGCACGCGCGGGTCGGCGATGGCGGTCACGACGGCGCGGGTGTCGTCGGTCGAGCCGTCGTCCACGATCAGGAGTTCGAGATCGGGATGGGTTTGCCCGAGGACGGAAGCGATGGCCGGGGGGAGAAAGTGGGCGTAGTTGAACGCCGGGATGACGACCGAGACGGCGCGCGGATCGCGGGAGTCAGGCCGGGACGGGGCGGGCAGGTTCAACGGGCCGGATTTTCGTCCAAAGGGACGGGTTCACGCTCACGCATTCTCCAGCGGGTGCTGGTAGTAGTAATCGTGGGAGTAGTAGTAGTACTGGTAGTAGTTCGCCGTGGCGCTGAGATCGAGCCGGTTGAGGACGAAGCCATAGAAATTCGCGCCATTGGCGGCCAGCATGTCCACGGCGGTGCGGGCGCTGCGCGCCGGGGTGTGGCCGGTCCAGATGACGAAGAGGACGCCATCCACCAGCCCCTGCATGATCGAGGTTTCGGAGAGCCCCAAAACGGGCGGGGTATCGACGACAATCCGGTCGTAGCGCTGGCGGAGCGTTTCCATGAGTTCGGCGAAACGCGGGGAGCCGAGCAGCTCCGTGCCGCTTTCGAGGTGGCGGCCCGCGCTCAGGATCGAGAGGTTTTCCTCGCCGGTCGGGCGGCAGGCTTCTTCCAGCGAGACTTCGTTGAGGAGGACGTTGCTCAGGCCGGGATCCTTGCGGTAGCCGAAAAGCCGGTGCAGGCGTCCGCGGCGGAGATCGGTGTCGATGAGCAGGGTGCGGGCGCCGGTGTGGGCGAAGGAGACCGCGAGGTTCGACGAGACGACGGTCTTCCCTTCCTTGGGCATCGCGCTGGTGACCATCGTGACGTGCGGAGGTTTCGTGAGGTTGCCCATCGAAAGCACGTTGGTGCGGATGACCCGGAAGTTTTCGATCAGCGAGTCCTTGTGGTTTTCATCGCGGCTGATGAGCGCGGCCTGCCCGATCGTCGAGGCGTCGATCTGCGGCACGATGCCGAGCGCCCGCATGTGAAATGTGGACTCGACCTGATCGAGGCTGCGGAGCGTGTGGTCGAGGTACTCAATGACGAACGGAATCGCCAAGGCGAGAACGAGCCCGATGGCGAGCGAAAGGGCGATCAGTTTCAGGCGGTTCGGCGAAACTGGGCGGTCTTGGGATTCCGTGAGTCCGGCGTATTTCAAATGAATGCGCTCAATTTCGCCACCGTAGTCCACAGCCTCCAGCCTTTGGGTGGCGCGAACGATGAAGTCCCTGAAGGGGGCGGCAGCCTGCTCCTGAATTCCCAATTCCGTGAGGAGTTTGCGGCTTTTCTCCGTCCACTCTTTGTAGATGGGCAGTTTGCCTTCGAGGTTCTTCTTATCGTTGATGAGTTGCTGATACTTGAGGTCGAACCGCTGCTGGGCGATCTGGTACTCCGCCTCGAGTTTTTCGTTGATGTCGGCGAGCTTTTTCATCGGCTCCTGCATTTTACGGGAACCTGCCAGGAACGTCTTCCCCAGAACCCTGATCTCCTCATTCACCCGCGCTTGTTCCCGGACGAGTTCGTCCCACGAGCGCTCGGGATGTGCGTTCACAATCGGCGGAACGATGATCT
>JAYWEB010000151.1:0-4797 GCA_043779575.1 Chthoniobacter sp.
GATTCCGATCTCTACAAAGTCCTCGAAGGCGCGATGTATTCGCTCCAGCACTTCCCCGATCAGCCGCTGCGGCTGCGCGTGGACGGCATGCTCGACCGCATCCTCGCGGCGCAGCAGAAGGACGGCTTCCTCATTTCGTATTTCATCATCCAGGAGCAGGACCAGCGGTGGAACGAC
Source organism: Chthoniobacter sp. (assembly GCA_043779575.1). Classification (GTDB taxonomy): domain Bacteria; phylum Verrucomicrobiota; class Verrucomicrobiia; order Chthoniobacterales; family Chthoniobacteraceae; genus Chthoniobacter. The sequence goes on from JAYWEB010000151.1 coordinate 178, forward strand.
CTCCGCCTCATGCACCAGATGTATAATGCCGGGCACTACTTCGAACTGGCCGCCGAGCACCAGCGGCTGACCGGCGACGCCAAGGTGCTCGCTTCCGCGAAACGTTTTGCCGACCACATCGGCAGCCTCTTTGGCCCCGGCAAACGCTACGATGTGGACGGGCACCAAGAGGTCGAACTCGCGCTCGTAAAACTTTTCCGCGCCAGCGGGGAGCCGCGCTATCTCGAGCTGGCGAAGTTTTTCCTCGATGAACGCGGCTACGCCCACGGCACCGAGCACAAGCGGTTCGACCCGAAAACCGTCGTGCCGCCGCTCGTCCCCGCCGACCTGCCCGAAGCCGAGCGCCAAAAGCTCATCCGCCGCAACGGCCTCCGCGTGCGCAATGGCCGCATGCAGGATCACAAGCCCATCATCGAGCAGTTCGACGCCGTGGGCCACGCCGTCCGCGCCGGCTATATGTATGACGCGATGGCCGACGTGCTCCGTTTCACCGACGCCCCCGGCTACGAGAAAGCGCTCGACCGCCTCTGGGAGGATGTCGTCGGGCGGAAGATGTATCTCACCGGCGGACTCGGCACGAACGAGCGGCACGACGAGGGCTTCAGCGATCCCTACGTGCTGCCCAATGCCGGCTACTGCGAATCCTGCGCCGCCATCGCGCACGTCCTCTGGCAGCACCGCATGGCGCTCCTCAAAGCCGACGCCAAATACGCCGACGTGATGGAACTCGCACTTTACAACGGCGCGCTCTCCGGCATCTCGCTCGCGGGCGACCAGTTCTTTTACCAAAACCCGCTCATCGCCAAAGCCAACTCCCGCCGCCGCCCGTGGATCGGCCTCTCGTGCTGCCCGACCAATCTCGCGCGCCTCATCCCGCAGGTCGGCGGGCTCGTTTACGCCACGGGAAAAGGGCACGTCTTCGTGAATCTCTACGCGGCTGGCGAGGCCGCGCTGCAGCTCGACGACACCCTCCCGCTCAAGCTGAGCCAGCAAACCGACTACCCGTGGAGCGGTCGCGTGCGGCTGACCGTCACGCCGGAAAAGGCGGCCGAGTTCGCCGTGTGCCTGCGCATCCCGAGTTGGGCGCGAGGCCGGCCCGTGCCGAGCGATCTTTACCGTTTCGCCGACGCGAAAGTGATCCCCGCGGTTTCCCTCAAAATCAACGGCCAGCCCGCCGCCGCCATGCCGCAGGCCGACGGCTACGTGCATCTCAAGCGCATTTGGAAGGCCGGCGACGTGATCGAACTCGACCTCCCCATGCCCGCGCGGCGCGTCTATGCGCACGAAAAAGTTCTCGAAAACCAAGGCAAGGTCGCCCTCATGCGCGGCCCCATCCTTTACTGCCTGGAATCCGTCGATCAGCCCGACGCCGATCTTTTCAACGTCGTCCTCCCGCCCGGCAATGGTCTCACCGCCGAGGCCCGCCCTGACTTGCTCGGCGGCGTCACCGTCTTGAAAACGAAAGCGCGCGGCGAGGGTGCCGCGCCCTTGGCGCTCACCGCCGTCCCCGCCTACGCCTGGGCGAACCGCGACCCGAGCGCGATGACCGTCTGGATTCTCGAAGACCCCGCCCGCCGCCCAGCCGCGCCCACGAAATAGCGCGGCCACCCGCCTACCCGAGCGCGAGGCGGCGCACCACTTCCCCGGCGGCGGCGAAGCCAAACGCGCCGGTCACGAACGTCGCCGTGCCAAAGCCCGTGGCGCAATCGAGCTTCAGGCTGCTGTCCGGCTCCGGCTCCGGCGCGCACGTTCCATCCGCCCACGGATACACCGGCGGCTCCGGCGAATAGACGCACGGCACGCCGAAGTCCGCGCGCACGCCGCGCGGAAAATCGCACTCGCGCCGCAGCTTCCGCCGGACTTGCCGGAGGAGTTCGTCCTGCACGCTGTGCCCGAGATCGCAGACCCGCACGGCCGTGCCATCGCGCTTGCCGCCCGCGCCGCCCATCGTCAGCACCGGCATGCCGCGCTCCCGGCAGGCCGTGATGATCGCGCACTTGTTCGCCAGCCGGTCCGTGGCGTCGATGACGAACGAGTAGCGCGTCTCCAGCAGCCGCGGGGCCGTGGTGGCGGTGAAAAATTCCGTCACGCCCGCGACCGCGCACCCCGGATGAATGAGCCGCACGCGCTCGGCCAGCACGTCCACTTTCGCCCGCCCGATCTGCCCGTCGAGCGCGGGGAGCTGGCGGTTCACATTCGTCACGCAGACATCGTCGAGGTCGATCATCGTCAGCCCGCCGACGCCCGAACGAGCCAGCGCCTCCACCGTCCACGAGCCCACGCCGCCGACGCCGATCACGCACACCTGCGCCGCCCGCAGCCGCTCCAGCCCCGCCTGGCCATACAGCCGTGCGAGGCCGCCGAAACGCCGCGCGAAATCCTCATCGGCCATCCACGTAAGCCTCCAGCGCCTCGCGCGTGATGGTGTGCCGCGCCCCGCAGCGCGGGCAGCTCATGCGCAGCGTCTGTTCCGCGCCGAAAAGTCTTTCCGGGTCCTGCTGCATCACCGAGGCCAGCACCGCCAGCATCCGCTCCTGCGAGCAGCCGCACTCCCAGCGGTAGCGCCGCGTTTCCAGCAGGCTCAGCTCCTCCGTCGCGTCGAGCGTCAGCATCGCCGCGTCGTCCAGAGCTTCCAGCCACGCGAGATCGCACTGCGGCTGCGCGGAGAGAAAGACGAAATCCTCCGGCCCGAATTGAAAGAACCGCGCGGGCCGCTGCTCGCTCTGCCGGTAGTATTCCTCGACCGCGCGAAAGACATCCGCGCCCGCAAACTCCACCGCGCTGCGCCGCGCGTCGCCGCGTTCGCGCACCACGTCGGCCACAAAAAGCTGCCGCCCGTCCTCCTTCACGTCCTCGGTGAAAAGCTGGCCGACGACCGTGCCGAGCCGGTTGTCGCCCGCGACGAAAAGATTCAGCAGCGGCTCCTGCAGATGGATCGTCCACGCCACCGCCTCGCTCCACGGACGCGCCGCCGCGTGCAGCGTCACCGCCGCCAGCGCCTGCTTCAGCAGTTCGTCGTGCGCCGGGTCGTGCTGCGCGCCGAGCTGCCCCTGATGCAGATAGTAGTCCACATAGAGGTCGCCAAAATCGGCCCGCGTGAGCAGCGCATTGCGTCCGCGGACAAAGTAACTGCGCACTTCGAGTCCCCCCTCCGGGCGCGTATTTTCAGGATCATTCACCCCCCGACCATGACCGGCCTTTTTGCCCCGCGCAGCATTTTCTTCCGGCGGAAAAGTCGCACTTAGCCCGGACGCCGCGCTTGGAGGCCAACGGCCTCATCCATGCCAGCCCAGGGCAACGCCCTGGGAACGGCACCCAACAACGAGCAAGCCCTGAAAGAGCGGGACAAAATCGTGCGCCCCATTTTGTGTCGCCCTTTCAGGGCTCGCTCGTTTTTTTACGCTTTCCCAGGGCGTTGCCCTGGGCTGGCTTGGCGTCGCACCTTTGGTGCTGAAAAGCCGCGGTCTGGTGAGATGTGCGCTCAGTGCTCCGCGCCGCCTCCGCCCACGTACCGTCAGCGATTCTTCACTCCATTCCCGCCCGCCTTCGCCCGCCGGGAATTGCGTTCAGAATGACGGCGCTTTGCCAATTAAGCCGCTACCGAAATCGCCCGCGGCTAATACACGCCCTCGACGATTGTCTTCGTCAGCGCGCCGAACGGCCGCACCTCGGCGACCCCGTCCCACGCGTAGGGTGCGCGGGGCTTGCGGCGCAGCGCCTCGTCGCGTTCGAGAAAGCGCGGCATGAAGAACTCCTTGGTCAGCGTGGTCAGTTCCACGCGGCCCCAAGTGTCGTAGGCCACCGTCCGCGCGGTGTCTTGCGGATCGACGACGCGCAGCACCGCGCGGGGCTGCGGCGCGTAGTAGGTGATGGAAAAATTGTCCTCCGGCAAAAGCGGGACGCTGGCCGCGAGCCCCATGAGCGTGTTGCCGTAGGTCGGGTAGAAACCGATGCGCCCCTCCAGCACCTCCTCGACGATGAAGCGCACGTATTGCGGCAGCATCGTGGTGCCGCCGCAGAAGACGCCGCGGATGCCGGCCGCGAAGATGTCCACCTTCTCGGCGAGCGCTTCGAGCAGCTTCGGCGTGGTGAAAAGCCCGCTGACTTTGCGGTGCTTCAGGATCACCGCCGCCTGATCGACGACGTGATCCATGTACTGCCGCGCCACGTCGAACTGCTTGTTCGCGATCAGCTTCTTCACGAAGCGCGGATCGAGGTCGATGAAGTAGCACGACGAGCCCCGCACGTTCGCCAGATGCTCGATCGCCAGCCGCAGCCGGCGCGGGCCGGTCGGCCCCATCATCAGCCACGCGCCGCCGCGGGGAAAATGCTCATCGCTGACCTTCTCGCTGAACTCCGAGTAATCGACGCGGAAGTCATTCCAGCCGATGCGCTGCTTCGGCATCCCCGTCGTGCCGCCCGTCTCGAAAATGTTGAACGGCTTTCCTCGAAACTCCGCCGGCACCCACACCTCCGGCTGCAAATCGCGCAGCCATTCGTCCTCGAAATGCGGGAACTTCAGCAGGTCGGCGCACGACTTGATCGCCGCGCGCGGGTCGAAGTTTTTCTGCGCCCAATCCAGCCAGAACGGGCAGCCCGTCTCCGGCGAGAAATGCCAGG
>JAYWEB010000152.1:0-4773 GCA_043779575.1 Chthoniobacter sp.
TGATCTGCACGTCCTCCAGCCGCCCCTTGGCATCGGTCGCGAACACCACCTTCCACCCCGCCCACGGCCCCGCGGTGTGCGTCTCCTCCTTTAGCCCCAGCCGCTGGTAGGTGAAGCTCCGCGCGTCGCCCTGCTGTGTTGTCTGGGTGAAAGGCCGCGCGTCTTCTGCCAGCGGGCAGGGCCGGGTAAAATGCGCGCAGGCTCGTCCGCAGAGCAGGCTAAGAAAGATGGCGATGAAAACCGCGCGCATACCCGTCAGCAAGCCGTAACCGCCCATGGGGTTCAAGCGGGAAATCGCGCGCTTGTCGCTGCACTCCTCAGAGGCCGGTGGCATTTTTGACAGATGACCTGTCCCTTAGTTTGCAATGCCGATGAGCCGGTTCTCCGCATCCCAAGTGTAGGTCGCGCGCCCGTCGCTGGTCTGGTTGCCGTCGAAGTCATACCCAAACGCCTCCGGCGTCTGCGGGACGAAGATACGCCCCGTGCGCGTCGTTGTCCCGCTCGTGCGCGTGGCAGCGATTTCCGGCAGTGCCTCGGTGGGTGCAGTGCCGTTGCTTACCGGCACTTCTTTGTAAAAGTAATCGCCATGCCGCGCCGTGGAAACGCCATTGACCGTGACGGTCGCCAGCGGGCTGGCGGTACCGAGCACGTCCACAGCCCCCGGCACGTCGCGCGTCGTCAGCCGGTTGCCCGCATCCGCGCCATAGCTGGCCGCGCGTCCGTTCGTGACCGTTCCCGTGCGGTTGCCGATGGTGTCGAAGCTGTAACTGTATTGCTGGCCGCTCACGGGCGCAGCGTCGCTCCATTGCCGCGCGCCTGCAATGACTTCCCCGCGGTCGTTGTAACCGTAGCCCCAGCTCGAACCATCCTGCCACTGCACCGTCTTGCGCCGGTTCATCGCGTCAAAGAGCGTCGTGTCGAGGCTGCGCGCGCCCATGACCCCTCGTTCCCAAGCTCCTGCTTGGGAATGCCCCTGTCTTGGAAGCTCCGCTTCCCTGCGCCCGGCACCGGAAACAGCCGTCGATTTTTGCGGGCGCGGCGAAGCAGAGCTTCGGGGACAAGTGCGTGCCCAAGCAGGAGCTTGGGCACGAGGGGCAACCACCGAGGCCGACAGCAGCGGCTCGCTCCATTCCACCACCGGGGCAAAGGTCCTGGCGACGGAAATGTGATCGTCTCGTGCCCAAAGTTAGCGCAGCGCTTTGGGCACGCTCGTCCCGCCAAGACTCCGCCTCCCCTCCGGCACACCACGACCTCAACGCGGCCCCCAGGCTCTCCCGCCCACCACCGAAACCGAGTTTCGCCTCACGCCTCCGCTCCCAAAGCGCTGCGCTCACTTTGGGAACGAGAGGGAATGATGGGCGGCGCTGACTCGCGCGCAGCGGTTCGCGCAAGTCAGCCGGCGTGACAGCCGCGCGGCGGGCGGAGCGGGTGGGTTGGCGGTCCTTGGCGCGGCAATCAGGCGGCGTGAGCGCACAGGATGCGCGCGGTTCAGCGGGGGCGCATGCTGCGTGGGCGCGATGCCTGTACGGCGAGCGGTTCGCTCACAGTTGCCGCGGCGGGACGCCGCCACACTTCAATGGAACCGCGGTTAGTTAGCGCGGCGTTTCTTCTTTCGCTTTGACCAGAAAACCAGCCAGCCTGCAAAGGCTCCAAGGAAGGCGGCAATTGCGACCCACATGAATGTTTGCGCTCTTGGCGGCAGATTGCCGCCTTTTGTTGCGGCTGCAGTAGCTGGAGGCTGCGATGGAGCTGAAGGTTGCGGCGAATCGGTTTGCGTGTTCTTCCTGTCGGGTGAAATCAATTGCCCGTTCTCATCGCGGACTTGGCCCAGCCTCTTGTCGAGTTCCTGTTGCCCTTGGGCGAGTCCCACGTAGGCATCTTCTGATTTGTAAACACGCCCGCTCGGCGCATCCAATGAAATGCGTTCCATCCCTTTTGGTGGGGCGGGATTTTCCCGCCCTGCGCGCTCCTCGTTTCGGTCTTTGTGTTCGGGTGCCGTCCAACCGCCATTAAAACTAACAAACCATGGATAGAGCGGATTGCCCGTGTGCCTTATTTCTATGCCTATACCGGGATAATAAGAGTCGGGCGCATTGTTGGTGTAAATGTGCCCATCAAGCGGCTTTTCCAATGCCTGAATACGCCATGCTTCAAGCTTGTCGACCGGCATGTGGAAGGCAGCATGGAAATTGCGTGCGACTGAGACGGCCTCATCCAGCGGCAAGACTGGGCCGGCGACGAAAAACGATAGAAGTTCCCGATCCAGCACGTGGACAGAACCATGCTCAATCCGTTGATGAACTTCCTGGCCACCGGGCAAGCGCAAGACAAAAGTCTGCTCATCCAAAAAATAAGTCCTGCGCACTCCCATCCTCGATGCGTCCAGCTTGTATTTCAGGCCGGATTGCAGCAGCGTCTCCACCGAATGGGAGCTTGAGACATCAAGCAACGGGACCGATTGTTTATCGTCTTGTGCGGCTAGCACGCTGACAGAGGCGGTCAATAACCACCACACTAAAAGCATGTTTCTCATGGTGGTGGAAAGACGGTGCTTGGCGTCAAGAAGTAGACCAAAGGAAAGCCAATTAAGCGGCTGAACCCCGGAGCGCTTTGCATCAAGTCCCCGTCCACCAAAGTCCTCCTGTCGTTACGTGCCATGTGGCACCATGCCGGCCACATGCCTTGGCTTGGGTTGGTTATCCAGCTCCAGCGATCGTTGAAATTACAAATGTTCCCGCCGGGCTCAACTGTGGTGAAATCGGGAGTTCCGTTTGGCGCCTTGGTGAGAATGGACAAAAAGTCGGACACATCCAAGCCCGCTACAGTCATCGCGTTTAATTGGTCGAAATAGGGCTTGAGAACATCACGTTGCTCATGTTCGAGAAGGTTCTGATTCGCAGCCTGCACTTCCACTTCGGATTTCAAATCCATGATGTTTCCAATCGCCTGCCACTGTTGAAGTGTGTCGAATGAAATATCACTTCGCTTTCGAAGAAGCTCCATTGCCCTGACGCCGCTGGTTGCATGCGCGCGGTGCTGCCATGCCAAATCCTCGAACACGGCGATGTTACCACCCATCAGGTGTTCTTGTATTTTAAGGCATGTATTGGCTGTAGGGAACGGGCGTCCTGTAATAAACGAAATACGTCCCCATTCCGCATCGCTTAATGCGGCATACAGGGGCGCGCCCACTCTTTTGGCAAGGCCGGCCCAGTAATACTTGGTGTCGTTTCCGCCTTCCCCTGAGATAAACAGGGTGCCGTAGTAGTTGAAAACCGCATTAACATATTTCCGATTGTTCAAAAACCCGTTTGCTACTTGGTAATCTTGAATGTCTATGCTGACCGGTGATTGCGCCGCCTTACCAAGCGAGAAGAGGTGATCCCGAACGACAGCCTGCCATTTGGCCTTGCTCCAATCGCAGCCGACTTCAAACGTCTGCTCATATTTGAAATCCAAAGTTCCCTTTTGCAGCCTGAACTCCAAGGTAATCTTACCCGGATAGAAACCCTCCATCCACAACTCCGCAGTTCGCGGAACTGTCGCGCTCGAGCCATAGACAAGTCCTACAAGATTCAGAGGCGGGGTTTCTCCGTCGTCGATCTCGTTGGCCTCCCTATAAGCGATGATCTGTTTTTCGCCGCCACCTCCCCAAGTGGCATAGAAGTGGACATGCCCCTTCTCGATGACTTTGCCGGATGCATCCCGTTTGATTACTTTGCGAATGGTAACGGTCGCACCATCGAAGAAGGTGGCATCGAGAGCGAACGGACTGACGCCAAACCAGCCTTTGCGAATGTCTTCAGTAACGATATCCCCGGTCTTGTAGCGGCCATCCACAGTGTCCCTTTGTGCTTTTAGTGATGAGTTAATTACATTGTCCCGTGCATAAAGTCCGTCGAGGTTTCCCTCCCCGAATCCGCGATTCACAGGCAGAAGATCAGGGGCTACCTCCACTGGCAGGACGTGCAGCGTTTGGGTGGGGGGGGGCGGAGACCCGGCGGCGGCGGCGGGGGCGAGTGGTGCTGGCTGAAACATTGCCGTGTAAAGTCCGCCGTTGAGCGGCCCGAGATACTCGTAGTCTGAACTGCTTCCGCTCTGCCGGAGCACCAAGTATTTACTCCCGTCATTGGCGGAGGTTGAGTCTAGGCTCACCGTCACCCCCACCTCGTCCTTTTCCTCCATTTCATCGGGATCGCTCCCGCGGGAGAACTGCGGGGTGACGCGGATGGTGGCGTCGGGCGGAATGTTGGGGAGCACATAGTCGAGCATGCCGTTGGACACTGGGGGCAAGACCACCTTTTGTGTCTTGGCGGATTCCCCAGGCGGGGTGATTTCCACGGTGGCGTAACCACCGGCATCGCCGTCGGGATCGCCGTAACTAAATGCCAAGGTGAGCGGCTTGGGTTGATCCGGGCCGTTTTCGCCACCTGGTCCACCACCACCTGGTCCACCACCACCAGGTCCACCGCCGCCGCCGCCGCCACCGCCACCACCCGATCCCGGGTCGGCAGCCGTCACGAAGGAAAAGGTGGCCTGCGCCTGCAGCGCTTGCGGAATTGCGGCAGACGAGAGCAGCGCCGCAGCGTCCAAAACAATGTCATAGTGCGTGCTATAGGCGAGATTGCTCACTGGGCTGAGAGTCAGGCGGCGCGTGCCGGAGTTGTAGGATGCAGTCACGGGCACGTCGGTGGATTCCCGTGCGGCCCGGAGATGGACGGTCGCGGTCGTGAGCGTCGTCTCGTCCATGGCCTCGCTGAAGGTGATCTGCAC
>JAYWEB010000153.1:0-1872 GCA_043779575.1 Chthoniobacter sp.
CTATCCCATGAAACGAACCCCACAAACCCAACCAGCCCTTTCCATCCTGCTAACATTGTTTTTTCTCCTCGCCGCAAGCGGGGCCGAAGAGAAGGAGGAAGGCTGGAATCCCGATACCAAGTTTCCGCCGCTCTCGCCGGCCGAGGCGATCAAGACCATCGAGGTCCCCAAGGGCTATCGGCTGGTCTGCGTGGCGAGTGAGCCGATGGTGGAGGAGCCGGCCAGCTTTGCGTTCGATGGCAATGGCGCGCTCTATGTCTGTGAGTGGCGCACCTACATGCAGGATGAATTTGCCACGCAGCAGCTCGCGCCCGTGAGCCGCGTGGTGAAGCTCACATCCACGCGCGGCGACGGCGTCATGGATAAACGCACGGTCTTTATTGACAACGTTGTCCTGCCGCGGACCGTGCTCCCGTTGCACGATCGCGTGCTCGTGAACTTCACCGGGTCCAACACCGTGTGGGCCTACTTCGACGACAATAAAGACGGTGTCGCCGACCGCCGCGAGCTTGCCTTCAAGGGGGGAGCAAACCACGACAACATCGAGCACCAGAACTCTGGCCTCGTGTGGAATCTGGATAACACGATTTGCGCGAATGATTATCGCTTTCAGTACCACGATGGGAAACTAACTGCCCGCAAGCATTCGGTCGGGCGCATCAGCCAGTGGGGGCTGGCTCGCGATGATGACGGTCGGCTGGTCTGCAGTTGGGGCGGGGGCGCGGATCCTGCGCATTCTTTTCAGCTCCCGGCGGGTTATCCGATCGTGCGGGTGAAGGAACACGGGCCGGACTATGAACGCCCGTGGTCGGCCTGCCCGGTGTGGGACTTCTCCGACGGCGGCTATGACGTCGAGCGGCAGCGCATCCTGACCCGTTTTACCGCCCCCTGCGGCCAGACTGTTCTCCGCAGTGATTTGATGCCCGAGTTCTATGGCAATGCTGTAACCTGCGAGCCTGTGGGCCGCCTGCTCCGGATGAGCCGGTTCGAGTGGAAAGACGGGCTTGGCACGGTGCATAATGCTTTTCCAAAAAGCGAATTCATTCGCAGTAGTGACGCCTACTTCCGGCCGGTGTGGACCGAGTCCGGGCCTGACGGCGCCCTTTACCTCTCCGATCTCTACCGCGGCATCATTCAGGAATCAACCTGGTTTCCCACGGCCATCGAGAAAAATAGTGAAGGGCGCGATCAAACCCAAGAGCGGTGGGTCGCGCGCTATCAACGCGTAAAAAAATGGGGAATGATCGAGGTCGTGCGCCACGGTCGCATTTACCGGCTGCTGCCCGAGGGCAAAGCCCCCGCCCCCAAGCCGCAGATGCTCGACGAATCCCCCGCGCAACTCGTAGCTCATTTATCTCATCCCAACGGCTGGTGGCGCGACACCGCCCAGATGCTCCTCGTTTGCCGACGGGATAAATCCGCCGTCCCGGCCCTGACGGCAATGGCCTCCAGCCATGCGGACACAAATGCCCGCATCCATGCTCTGTGGACGTTGCAGGGTCTGGATGCCCTCCCGAAGGAGCTTGTCCTTGCCACGTTGAAACACGCCCAACCCCGGGTTCGTCGTGCCAGCGTGCAGCTTGCGGAGCCATGGCTCGTGCAAAAGGACGCTGCCATCACTGCGGCTCTGACCCAGATGGTCAGCGACCCTGATGCGCAGGTGGCCACACAGGTTTTTCTCGCCTTTCGCGCCGCCGCTGCGGCTGGTCAGGCCACGGTTCCGTCGGCCTTCTCATTACCGACCCCGCAGCGACCTCTCATCGCAGCCGTCATGGAGAAGGATCGCGCTGCCGCGCTGCAGGGAGTCCTGGGCAAATCCGCGAGGAATGGCAAGCAGGTCTTTGAATCGCTCTGCATCGCCTGTCACGGCGT
>JAYWEB010000154.1:0-4746 GCA_043779575.1 Chthoniobacter sp.
TAGCCTCGGAAATCTTCGCACCTTTGACATATCTGTTTTTCATTCTCTTTGAGCACTTTATCCATACTGGTCCCCTCTTGTTCTAGGCAAGCCCCTACCATTTAACCTGCAACCGCTGATTGTCGCTCAACGAAGCGAGCAAGACGGATAGCTGGTCCTGGAATTCATTGAGTTCGCCAATCTGCGCGTTGTTAAAATCCGGCGGCTCGAAGATGAAACCCTTCGAGGCGAAGCCACCCGCGTCCAGACCATTGAAGATCAAGAGGTCGCGCAGGAAGTAGCCGTTGGCCGGCTTCTCGACGATGGAATCAATCGGCCACATCGTTCTGCGCGCGGAATGGATGTTGAGGTTAAAGCTGTGGGTTCGGCGCAAAGCCGGCGCCGTTCGTCCAGTAGTCCACGAGGTCGAGGTCGTAGGCGGGTGGCTTCCCCTGCCGGAAGCCGAAGACGTAGAGGAGCGTCAGTGCCAGCGGGATGATGGCGATGCCAAAGGACTGCCCAAAGCTGCACCGCAGCGCGCTGAACAAAAGCAACAGCGTCACGACGAACAGGAAGACGCCCGCAACGATAAACCAAAACAGGTTGCCATCGAGTCCCCACGTTTTGCCTTCCGAATCGTCGGCACTGTTCGTGTCGGAAAAGCGCAGCTCGTGGTCTTTCATTGGAAGGAGCCCACGTCCACCGAGGCGGCGGAAGGGAATAGCGGGGGTTGGTGGGTGGGCGAGAAAGTCGAGCCGCCAAGGCCGAAGGCGGTGAAGAGCGCCTTCACGATGACCGGCGCTCCGGCGATGATGAGGCCGCCGATGATCGAGAGTTTGCCGGCGTCGGTATCGCCGCGCCGGATGGCGAAGCCGCCGCCGACTACGCAAATCGTGCCGAAGATAAATCCGATGAGCATGACGATGCCCATCGCTTTGCTCGCGCCTTCGGCGAGTCCGCCCGCGGCCTGGGCGAGAATCGGCGCGAAGCGCATGGAAACGAGAAATGGTGGAATGTTCATGCGGACGTTTTAGCGAATGTACCGCGCACGGGTGCGCCGGTTCGGGCGCAAGATTCGGGTGGGGAGTTTCTAGGTTTCCGCCCAATACGATGAACACCGAAGACCAACCCGAACTCACGAACCTGCGTCAGTTGGATGAGCACTTGCGGAGCTGCATTCGCGGTCAAGATCACGTCCTGCCGAGAATCGCATCGCTCCTCCGACGCGGTGAAATGGGCCTGACAAAACGCTCCCGCCCGCGCGGCAGTTTTCTTTTTCTCGGGCCGACGGGCGTGGGGAAAACTCAGGTCACTATTGCGTTCACGGAATTCTTAATGAGCCCCGATCACCTGTTCCGATTCGACATGTCCGAGTATCAAACACCGGAGAGCATCGGCGTGCTGCTCGGCGGCAAGCTCGGCGAACGCGGCACACTCGCACTGGCGCGCGATCGGCATGACCACGGCACATTGCTCTGCGATGAAATCGAGAAGGCGCATCCACGCGTAGTAGAGTTCCTGCGCGCCAGAGGGCACGACATCGAACCTTCCGAAGCTGTCCTGTCATTCCTCGTGCGGCGCGGATTTCACCCGCGCCTCGGTGCGCGTCCGATGCGGGACGTGGTGGAGAAATCCATCGGCGATGCCGTTGCCAATGAGTTGCTCACCGGCGGCACCGGTTGCGGGAAGTTAACGGTGGATGAAAGCGGTGAGCGGCTTCGCATCACGCTTTGAGAAACGCCCGACGGTGTCGGGCGAATCGGCATCGCCTTGTCCAGACACCGAATCCATGCCTGCTGCTGACAAGATTAGGTTGGCGTGCCCGACTTGAGGAAGAAAACCATCCGCCAGATGCGGAACATCTCTCCACGCTCGATGATCTCGATGGGCTTCATGCCGCCAAAATCCTCGTTGGCAGCGGTGAACCACGCTCCGATGCTTTCCGGTTCCGCCACTTCGGCGAGTACGTCGTGGAGTTTTCGCAACTCGTTCAGACGGCTCTTGTAGATGTCCTGAATCGGTGCGCCGGCCTCCCAATTCGCCAGTGCGCGCTCCGAGCAGTGGTTGGCGTGCCTTCAATCCCGTCTTGCGAAATCGACTCATCGTTTCCATCAATGCCGTTTCCGGCAAACGACTGCAATAGACCGCCGGAAAGGTTCCCGCCGCGTTCCACCGTCCGCCGAAATCCTGGCTGCCGCGATCCGGTTTGACCTGAGGAGGATCAAGTCCTTCTCCCGGTTGAAGTGCCGGGCCATTTCCGAAAGCGTTTCCCAATATAGTCCCTTGTCGTCGATGCAGACTCCGCCCCACCCCGGTTCGTTTTTGAAAATCTGGTGGAGCAGCGGCATGATGCCGGAGCGAGTCTTGCCCGAGCCGGTGTCACCTGTGATGAGCCAGCTACCCCGTCGCCGTGCGCTTGCGACGCCGCACCCTTGGCCACCCGAGCGCGTGATCGGAAAACTTATCAATCTGCTCGTGCGACCATTTCAATTTGCTCCAGCAATAGATGTCCGCCAGATCGTTGGGATCGCATTGGCATTCCAGGAAAAATGCCATCACGTCCTGCGTGCTCACGGGTTGCTTGGTTCGGCGCATCAGTTCCTCCGCCGTCTCGGCGAAGACTTCATATTTGCTGCGCAAGATTTCACACGTCACCTCCCGGCGGTTACGGCGGAGCTTCGGTTTGTGAACGGGGTTCGGTGTTTTCATCCGCCCGTCTTACGCGATTTTCACACGCGCATTGCGCCCGTTTGGGTGCAAGTTAGCTGGCACAATGCGGAGCCTCGTGCAGCACGGTCGCTGGCTCCGCCGCTGGGAAAGCGCCAGCCACCCCGAACGCGCCCCGGTGCGGGCCAAGAAAACACCCCCTCCCGACCGGCCGAAATAGGTGAGACGATGAAGCCCGGCTGCTCTTACGAGCAGCCGGGCTTGTGAATCGTCATTTGGACGCAACCGCCTTTTCGCGGCGCTTGATGATGCTGACCAGCGCGCGCAACGAACTGTTCACCGCCTCGGCATTTGGGAACGCCTTCGCCACGTCGGGCTCCAGCACCACCACGTTCGTTCCTTGCGCGTAACGCCGCGCATACTTGCCGCGCTCCGCGCCGGAGAAGTCATATTCGGCCTGCATTTCAGGCTCAGTCGTTTTGCTGTGTGCTTTCTTCATAAGTCTTGCGTTCTTTGCGGCTCGCACGCCGCGCGCTGATGATGCGGATACTCTCTCCGCGTCCGTATGCACGACAACCAGCAATTTGTCGTTGTGGGAGGTTCCGAGGATGATGAAACGATCCTCGCTTTGGGAATGAGCAGGATCGGGAATCGTCAACGAAAAGGGATCGCCAAAGACCGTCGCCGCCTCTTCAAAGTTGACGCCATGCTTGCTCAGGTTTGATTCAGCCTTGTTTTCGTCCCATTGAAAATTCAGCGACATGGTAAGATTGGTGAATATCTGCTATGCAAATCTCAATGCGAACTCACTTTGATGAAGCACGGCATGATCGAGCTTCACATGGGATAAACGAGGATCGCGTAAAGCGGATCGCACTTTCCGCTCCATCTCCGATGGGCACCGCGCACCTAAAGAGACGCTTATTAGGACCGAAGGAGGGATCGGAAGAAAGTAACCGGTGGTTCCGTTGTTCAGCGGCCTCCGCGGTAGTCCGCGTAGCGTGAAGAGCTGCCGCAATTCGTCTTCGTATTTCCAGTCGTCGTTCTTCCAGAAGATTAGCTGCTCCATGAACGCCCTTTCTTTCAATCCTCCAGGCGCACAACTGGGGTCCCAGACAACTCTATCACGCACATACTTGACGTGGCGTAATCCTTTTAGCCCTCGGAAGAGCTCCCATGAGCTATCGAGCCCTATAACCATTCCACGATGTTTGTCACAATAGTGTCCCCACATAAGAATCGAGTCCCTGCGCGCAGACATATACAAAACCCCATGTAGCCCACTTATCGAATCGAGATAATTCGCCTGAAGATCCGCATCTACTTCGGGCATCTTCGGCGCGAGAGCCGCCACCAAGGTTGGGCGAACTTCCCTCAGTTGCTTGCGGAAATCCCGGGCTGTTCCCGTAAAGCCATTCTTCTTCTGTTCCATGAACATCTCGTTGAGTTCACGTTTATCCTTGAACAGATTTTTGAGTCTGCGGTTCGGAGATGAACAAATGACGTGAGGCGTGAACTCGAAAGGATCGTTAAATTGGTTAGGTGGCGTGACCTTGAGTTCCAAGTTCTGGAGAGTCTCAACGCTGTGGGCGTCACAATACTTGAATACGGTAGCCATTAAGCCAGCTTGCGCCCAAGTTCCTCGTCCAGAATGTCGCGGACGGTGAAGGCGCGGATCATTTTGCCGGTGCGTTTGAAGAACTGGCCGATCTCGGTCATCGCGTCGCTGCTGTAGGCGAAGGAGACGAAGAAGCCGGTGTCGCAGTTCTCGCGCATCATCATCGCCTCGAAGGCGTCGATGTCGGGGCGGCCCGCCTTGTCCTTCTGCTTCACCTGGATGGGATACCAGCGTTCCTGCAACGCGAGTTCACCTGTGCCCGACTTGCGCGGGGTGGCGCTGGCGGAGACGGGGTAGATGCGTCCGTCGATGCCCATGTCGCCGACTTGCGTTTTGTTCGGGATGCCGCCGAGGGCGATGACCGCCCAGTTCTCAAACTCGAACGGCGGCATTTTGCGTAGCTGCTCCTCGCTGCGCGGCAAATCGCGGACGATAAATCCTCGTTCGGATTTTTTCCAAAGCGTCTCGCTCTGCGGCAACCC
>JAYWEB010000155.1:0-11883 GCA_043779575.1 Chthoniobacter sp.
TTTGGAACGAGAGAAAAGCATTGGGACTGCCCGGACATTACTCTCACGGCTTTCATCCAGAGAGTGTTCGTCGTGTTTCGATTTGCCTGCCTTGACCGGACCTCACTTCTTCCCTTTGCGAGAGGTTTGTTTGACTGCGTTTTCCATTTGAGTCTGCTGGGCTTTCACGATCGGGGTGATTTTCGCGATGGCTGCGGACAGATTGATCCGAGAGGTTTGGTACACGCCAGCGGCGTCCTGTTCGATCCACGCGACCTTGCCTTGGTCGTCGATCGCGCGCAGCCACCAGAGGCATTGGTAGTCGAAGTGTCCCTGCCGGCCATTCAGGAAGGCCAGATACTTCCCTTTTTTCGGCGCGACCCAGACGGCGTCTGTCGAGGGCAGCGTCGAGCAAACCAGAGCGAAGTCGCCGTTCTCGCCGTCGCCGGACGCGACACCGCCTTTGAGCGCTTGCAGCGTGGTGGCCCTGGCCACGTGGACGACGGTCCCTCCACCCTCACCGGCGGGCACTTTCACGTCGGTGACTTCCTTGACCTCGATCACGCGGACGACCGCGGATCCTGCGACCATATTTTCGAGCGGAACGATCCACGCCTCACCGGCGAAAACGAGCGGGCTGGCTAAAAGGCACAGGGCGAGATTCAGGAGGAGGCGATGTTTCATCGCAGGTGACGACGGGGGACGGCAGCGATTTCTTAGAAACCTTTCCCCCTCCGGCGAAAATCTCGCGCCGGGCTGTAAGGTCGGGCAGGATTTTCGTCAGGTAATCGTGTGACTGCAAAATTCACGCGCTCCAGCCGTGGCTCGATGGCGGCTCGCCCGGCGCCTCCAAGGATGCCGCGGAACTGCTCGGGCTCACGGAGAACGTCTTCAACGTCGCCGTCCACCGGATGCGCCAGCGCTTCCGCCACCTCGTCCGCGCGGAGGTGGAGGCCACGACCACCGGTTCGGCCGAGGCGGATGAAGAATTCCGGCACCTCCTCAAAGTGCTGACGGCGGAGTGAAACGGCTGGGCTATCTGCCTTTTGAGATCCCGTGATCCACTCGTTCCCAAAGTTAGCGCAGCGCTTTGGGCTGGCATGGGTGAGGCCGTTGGCCTCCAAGCGCGGCGTTCGGGTTAAAACCGCGGGAGCTGCGCGCGCTCATTGAGCGCGCCGCAGTGCGGGCAGCGTGGCAGGATGGTGCTGGTCGGATCGGCGTATTCACTGGCGCAGAGCCGGCAGCGGAGCACATGGCGAAAGGCCGAGCGCTCACGGCGCTGGCGGCACCATTCGGCGATCAGCCACGCGCCGAAGATCGGGACCAGCATGAGCCCGAGATAGATGCAGACGAGCGCGGTGAAGCTGACGCGGATCAAGGAATTTAGGATTTAGGAATGAGGATTGGCGCGTAGGCCTCGTCGCCCCAGGTCACGACGGCGGTGGCCCAGGTGATGGGCGCATCGTCGGGGGCAAAAACGAGGTCTTCCAAATGCGCGGCGGCTTGCTGGTCGAGCGCGGGATTGCCGGAGGAGTTTTGCAGAAAAACGAAGCGCACTTCGCCGCGCCCGGTCACGCCGATGAGGTGGCGCGTGGGCTCGACGGTGGTGCCCGCGCGGGTCTTCGCCAGGAGCGGCGGCAGCGGGGCCGGGGCGCGGCGGGCCACGGCTGCGGAGAAGCTGACGGACGTGGGCTGCGGGGCGCTGCGGACGGACGGCGGCGCGGGTTGGGAGGCGGTGCTGGCGATGACGGCGAGCGCGTCGCGCGCGGCGGGAAATGGCACGGCGGCGGGTGTCTCTGCCGGATCGAGCGGGACGGGGACAGTGGCGTAAGAAGGCCGGTAGGTGGTGGCGCGCAGGCCGGGCGGGGGGACGCTCGCGGTGGTGGCGGCGAGCGCGGGATCCTGCGCGGCGACCCAGTCCAGCAGCGCGATGGCCTCCGGCGAAGACGGCGTGAGCACGCTGACCTGCGGGGCGGTGCGGGCGATCCGCGTGCTGGGCGGTTCGGCGACGCGGAAAAGGAAAAACGTGGCGGCGTGCGCGGCGAGCGACGCGGCGATGGAGCCGTAGAGCAGGAAGGGAAAACCCTCGTCGCGCGGCCACTCGAAAGTCAGCCCCGGATCGCGTGCCTCCGCTTTCATCGCCGCTCGGCGCCGGTGGCGAGGACGACGGAAAAGCCGAGCTTCAGCGCTTCATCGGTGACCTGCACGACGAGCGCGTACGGGGTGTCGCGGTCGGCCTTGATGATGACGGTGCGGTCCTGCGTCGGGTTCTCGGCCAAGTGTCGGCCCAGCTCCGCGAGGGTCACGGCCTGGTCGCGGTGATAGATGGACGGGATGGGCGCGGAGGTGATGCTGATGATCTGCGCGCCCGCGCGCGGCGCGAGGGTGAAGGAGGACGGCGGCAGGGTGACGGCGAGGCCGGGCTGGAGCACGAAGCGGGAGCTGAGGGCGAAAAAGATGACGACGAGAAAGACGACGTTGACCAGCGGGATGAGGCTGAAAAGCCAGATCGGGATTTTCTGCGTGCGCGTGAGTTTCATGCCGGTGGAGCGAGCGTCGCCGGTCGGCTACTCCGCGCCTTTGCGCGCCGCGCGAGTGGCCGGGCCAAACTCGATGATCTCCGGGCTCGGGGTGTGCCGGTGCTCGGTGATGAGGTTCACGATCTCGATCCCCGCGCGTTCGAGGTCGTGCAGGAGCGCATGGACGCGCGCGGAGAGGTAGCTGTAAGCGACCGCGCAGGGGATGGCGACGATGAGCCCGGCGGCCGTGGTGAGCAGGCTCTGGTAGATGCCCTTGGCGATGTCGGTGGAGCCGGCGAAGCCGCTCTGCGCGGACACTTTCACGAAAGCGTCGATGAGCCCGATGACCGTGCCGAGCAGGCCGAGCAGCGGTGCGACGAAAGCGATGGTGGCGAGGAGGCCGAGCCGGCGCTCGAGCCGCGGGACTTCGAGCTGGCCGGCTTCGGTGACGATGTCTTTCAGCTCCGCGCGTGTGGCCTGGTGGCGGAGGATGGCGGCGTGAATGACGCGCGTGACCGGGGTGGGCGTGCTCGCACATTCCATCTGGGCCTCGGCGAAGCGCCGGTGCTCGATGAGGTTCGCGAGGCCGCGCATGAACTCGCCCACGCGGACGGTGATCCGGTGAAAGTAAGTGACGCGCTCGAGGAAGACCGCGCCCGCGAGGACGCTGCAGAAGAAAATGGGCCACATCAGCGGCCCGCCTTTTTGCATGTAGTCGAACATGCGGCGTTTATACGGCGGGCGGCGCACCGCTGGCAAGGGCGCGGCGCGGTGGCGAAATGATTTTGACCGCCGGTGCCGACGCTCTTAGAACCGCAGTGAGGAAGACGAAATGCGATGATTGCCGAAAGCCCCGAAATCAAGTTTGCCTGCGTGTACTGCAACCAGCGCATCTCGGTGGATGCGGCGGGCGCGGGGATGACGGCGACATGCCCGAACTGTGCCCAACCGCTGATCGTGCCCCAGCTCGGCAGCATGAATGACCGCGCGTACCGCGAGGGAGTGAAAACCGCGCCGAGCCGGAGCGGCGCGGCATCCGCGGCGGAGACGAACGGAGCGGGTGCGCTGCGGGAGTTGCGGGAAGCGCTGGCGGCAGCGGAGCGGGAGCGCGGGGTGGCGGCCGCCGCGCTCGCGGCGGCGGCGGAAAAGCTGGCCGCGGCGCAGCAGGCGCGCGCGGCCGCTGAGACGCAGCGCAATCTCCAAACCGGCCAGTGCCTGCTGCTCGAGGAGGAGATCGCCAGACTCCGCCACGACCTCGCCGAGGGACACGCCGGGCGCGAGCTGCTCGCCCTGCGCGACCGTTTTGAAGTCCTCGAAGGCAAGCACCAGAAAGCGACCGCCGCGCTCGCGAACCTGGAAACTGCGCACGCGACGCTGACCGCGGACGAGCGGCAACTGCGTGCCGATCTCACCGCCGTCCGCGAGCGTGCGGCCGCCGCCGAGAACCGCGCCGAGGCCTCCTCCGACTCCGCGCTGCAGCGCGACATCGGCGTCCTCCGCGGCATCATCGACCGGCAGAAAGCCGAGCTGGCAGAACGCTTCGCCGAGCTGCGCCGCTTGCAGCGCGCGCGCTTCATTCTCCGCATCGTCTATGCACTTTTCGCCCTCGCTTTTCTCGTCGTCATCGCGCTCGTTTTCGTGACTCCGCCGGCTCCGGTGAAGCACTTCCTCCACGATTGGTTTAGCATGTGAGCCGGCGTCTTGCGCCCGCCGCGCGCGACTCCTAGCCTGCGCGCTTATGCGCGTCCTCGCCATCGACCCCTCCCTCCGCGGCACCGGCTTCGCCATTTTGGAAACCGCCGGCCCGAAGGTCCGCGCGCTCGCGTACGGCACGATCAAAAACCGCGCCGATCTTTTGCCGAGCGGCTGCCTCGTCGCCATCCACGAGCGCATCAGCGACCTCATCCGCGAACACTCGCCGGAGTGCGCCGCGGTCGAGGGCGTGATCTTTGTCCAAAGCTACCGCACCGCGATCACGCTCGGGGCGGCGCGTGGGGCGGCGCTGCTCGCGGCGGCGGCGCGCGGGTTGCCCATTTACGAGTACGCGCCGCGGCGGGTGAAGCAGAGCGTCGTCGGCCAGGGCGGGGCGCAAAAAGGTCAGGTGGCCTTCATGGTGCGCGCGCTCCTCGGCCTCACCGAGACGCCGCCCGCCGATGCCGCCGACGCGCTCGCCATCGGCCTCACGCATCTGCGCGCCGGCGAGAGCGCCGCCCGCGGCCTCCCGGCCCCCGCGCGGATTTGATCGGCGCGCGGGCGGAGGAGGGCAGGTTACAACAACCCGGTCATTCTGAACGGAGGTCAGGAGGCTTTGCGACCTGACCGGAGTGAAGAATCGCTGACTGTACGTGGGCGGAGGCGGTCTGGTGAGATGTGCGCTCCATGCTCCGCACCGCCTCCGCCCGCCGGGAACTCCGCTCAGGCTGACCGTTGTTTTTTTGAGCTGCGCCAATCCCCACGGGGCGCGGGCTTGACGGTGGGGGCGCGGTGTGGCGCTATCGGCGCTTCCTTTTTTCATGTCTTCCGAGGTCGAAAATCCCACCATCATTCGCAATCCGAACCGGAGCCTGTGGGACGCGGCGGTGGCCGGGCATCGCGATGCGCTGAACCTGCTGGCCGGGCGCTGCTGGCCGTCGGTCTATGTGTGGCTGCGGGCGGCGGGCAGCAGCGCGGAGGAGGCGGCGCAGCGGACCGAGGATTTTTTTGCCCGCCTCCAGACCGTGGATCTGCCGCGCCCCGAGGAGGAGGAGGTCTCGCACTTTCAGGATTTCGTCCTGCACCGCATCGTGGCCTACGCGGAGGCGGGCTATCCGCCGGCGGACGCCACGGCGCAGGCTTCGGCGTCGCTGCTCATCGAGCGGGAGTGGGCGGAGAAACGTTTTGGCCAGGAGCCGCAAGGCCGCGCGCTCGACGATCTTTTTGCCCGGCGCTGGGCGCTGACCACCCTGGAGGCCACGCTCGCCTCGCTGCGGTCGGAGTATGAAGCGGAGGGCAAGGAAAAGCTGTTTCCGTTTCTGCCGTCCTTTCTCAGCTTCAGCGGCGGCGAGGAGCGCTATCTGGCGGTCGCGCCGCAGGCGGGCGTTTCGGTGAGCGCGCTGCACGTCACGGTCTTCCGTTTTCGCCAGCGCTACCGCGATACGCTGCGCCGTTTTGTGGGCGATACGGTGCGCGATGAGGGCGATCTGGATAGCGAATTGACCAAGCTCCTCGTCGGGGCTAGCTAACCGACCGAGATGCCTCACGAATCGGAAATTCCGCCCGCGCAAGACACGGCTCCGCTGCCGGGCGCGCTGCCTTCCATCCTCGGCGGGATGAGCCCGGATGAGCTTTTCGCCCGCGGCATGCAGAGCGTCCGCATGACCGGCGGCGGGAGTCTGCAAAGCTGGGAGCCGCCGACCGTGGTGGAGGCCGCCCGCCTTTTCCCCAACTACGAGATCACCGAGATGATCGGCCGCGGCGGGATGGGCGTGGTTTACAAGGGGCGGCAGACTTCGCTCGACCGCATGGTGGCGATCAAACTCCTGCCGCTCGAGGTCAGCATCGACCGCGATTTTGGCGACCGCTTTGTGCGCGAGGCGCGGACGATGGCGAAGATGAACCACCCGAACATCGTGTCGGTGTTCGACTTCGGAAACACCACGGAGGGGCATCTCTATTTCGTCATGGAATTCGTCGAGGGGACGACGCTGCATCATTTGATCAAGAGCGTGGGGCTGAAGGCGAGCCAGGCGCTGGAGATCATCGTGCGGGTCTGCGAGGCGCTGCAATACGCGCATAGCGAGGGCGTCATTCACCGCGACATCAAGCCGGCGAACATCCTCGTGGATACGAAGGGGCGCGTGAAGGTGACCGACTTCGGCCTCGCGCGGATGGACACCTCGAAGACGCCCGAAGAGTGGGGCCAGACCATGACGGGCATGGTGCTCGGCACGCCGGACTACATGGCGCCGGAGCAGAAAAAAGGCATCCGCGTGGATCATCGCGCGGACATCTACAGCCTCGGCGTGATGCTTTACGAAATGCTCTGCGGCGAAATTCCCGCCGGCATTTTCGACCCGCCCTCGCTGCGCGTGGCGGTGGACGAGCGCATCGACCAGGTCGTGATCCGCGCCATGCAGCAGGAGCCCGACCGGCGCTACGCCAGCTCTGGCGAGATGAAGACGGCGGTCGAGTCGATCCGCGATACGCCGCTCCCGCAGAAGCCCGCCGACCGCGAGGCCGCGCCGGTGCCGCCGCCGGTGCGCCCCGGCCACCTCGCGCCGCCGCCGCCCGCGAAATCCGGGCAGCAGGCGCGCTCCGAGTATGCCCAGCCGCCGAAGCCGCACGCGCCGATCGGCACGCTCATCGCCGCGGGGTGCGCGCTGGTCGCGGTGGGGGTCGTGGCGTGGAAAGAATTGTTCCCTCCGGTTCCGGTCGCCAAAATCCCGGACAGCACGCCCGCGCCGCTCGTGGCCACCGCGACTCCCGCGCCGAAACCCGAGCTGCCCAAGGTGGAGCCGGTGGTCGTGCCCGCCACCCCGCCGCCGATCGCCGTGGCCACGCCACCGCCGGAAAAACCGCACGAGCCCGTGGTCCCCGTCGCCCCGCCGCCGCCGGATCGCCCGGTCGCCGTCGTGCAGGTGCCGCCGGTGGTGCCGCGCCCCCGCGAGTTCATCAACGGCCCGGCGCGGCCCGCCCCGATCACGCCGATCCTCGGTGCGGGAGGGAACCCCGCCGCACCCGGCGGAACGTTGGTGTCGGAAGATTGGCGCATCTTTGTGACCTCGGGCGACAACTTCATGCGCTTCCGCAAAACCGACGATGCCATCGAGGCCTACGAGTCCGCCATCGAGGCCGCGCAGGCGAATCCGAAGAGCGTGCCGCCCGCGGAATTCAGCCGCGTGTGCATGAGCCTCGGCGCCCTGCAAATCCAGAACGGTTCGCCCGCCGAAGCGCGCCGCACCTTGATCCAGGGCCGGCAGTTTCTGATCAGAAACAAAGGAGCCGTCGGGTCGATCGGGCAGATCGAGGGCATGCTCAAAAAGCTCCCGACCGACTGAACGCGGCGCGGACACTTTCGTCCGCGATCCTCTGGAAATCCGCGCCCGGCCCGCTACCCTCCCGGCTCTTATGTCACTTTGGAATACCGCCCACCCGTGGCTGCGCGAACTCGTCTCCTACGAACCCGGCAAACCGATCGAGGACGTGGCGCGCGAACTCGGGCTCAAGCCGGAGGAAATCATCAAGCTCGCCTCCAATGAAAACCCGCTCGGCCCTTCGCCGAAGGCGCTCGCCGCGATGCGCGCGATGCTGGAGCGCTCCCACTTTTATCCCGACGGCGGCGGCTACTATCTGCGCGAGGCCATCGCCGCGAAGCTCGGGCTGAAACGGGAAAACGTGATCCTCGGCTGCGGCTCCAACGAGGTCATCGAGTTCATCGGCAAAGCCTTTCTTTCGCCCGGCGACGAGATCATCTGCGCGCGCCACGCCTTCGTCGTTTACAAGCTCATGGCCACGCTTTTCGGCGCGACCACCGTCGAGGTGCCCGATCCCGGATTCGCCCACGACCTCGACGCCATGGCTGCCGCGATCACGCCGCGCACCCGCGAGGTTTTCAGCGCCAACCCGAACAACCCCACCGGCACGCTGCTCGCGCAGGCGGAGATCGACCGCTTCATGGACAAAGTCCCCGAGCACGTCGTCGTGGTCTTCGACGAGGCGTATTACGAGTTCCTCGAAAATCCGCCCGACACGCTGAAGTTCGTCCGCGCCGGACGCAACGTCGTGGTGCTGCGGACGTTTTCGAAAATCCAGGGGCTGGCCAATCTCCGCATCGGCTACGGCCTCGCGAAGCCGGAGCTGATCGACGTGCTGCAAAAAACGCGGCAGCCCTTCAACGCCAACGGCATCGCCCAGGCCGGCGCGCTCGCCGGACTCGCCGACGACGACCACCAGCGCAAGACGCGCGACCTGACCATCGCGGGCCGCGCCGTCATGCAACGCGAGTTCGCCGCGCTGGGCCTCGAGTTTGTGCCGAGCTTCGCCAACTTCGTCCTCGTCCGCGTGGGCGACGGCCAGGCCGTTTTCCAAGCGCTCCTCCGCAAAGGCATCATCGTCCGCGACATGACCTCCTACGCGCTGCCCGAGTGGATCCGCGTGAGCATCGGCACCGCCGGGCAAAACGCCCGCTTCCTCGCCGAACTCCGCCAACTCCCCGGCCTCGCCGTTTCCGCATCCGCGCGTTAGCGCGATAGCGCTCCTCCAAACTCCCCGGTCATTCTGAACGGAGTTTCGCCCGCCGGGAATTGCGTTCAGAATGACGGGTGGTTGGGATCGCGGCTCCGTGCCGCGCGCACGCCGCCCTTTAGCGTGCCGCGCGGTGCGTGCGGATGACTTCGCGGTAGAGGGCGAAAAGATTCGTGAAGACTTCGCTCCACGAATACTGCGCGGCGACCAGTGCGCTGACGCGGGCGTTGCTCGCCTTGAGGTCGGCGCGGCTCGTTTCCACAATGGCGGCGGCGAGCGCGGCGGGCGAGTTTTGGCGGGCCCAGAGCGTCTGGTCGCTGTGGATGATGCGGTCCATGTAGCTGCCGTGGATGCCGATGACCGGCGTGCCGCTGGCCTGCGCTTCGAGCGTCACGAGTCCGAAGGTTTCCTGCACGCCGGGATGGACGAAGAGATCGGCGGCGCGGTAGCACGCGGCGAGGCGGGGGGCGGAGTCGCAGTACGCAAGGTGGGTGACGGATGACGAATGACGGATGACGAGTTCGCGGAGTTCCGCGCGCTGGAGGCCGTCGCCGATGACGAGGAGGTGGAAGCGGCCGGGGAAGTCGCCCGCGAGCCGGCGGAACGCAGCGAAGAGAGTTTGCGTGTTTTTTTCCTGCGCGAGCCGGCCGACGTAAAGGAGCAGCGTGCGGTCGCGGGGGATGCCGAGTTCGGCGCGGAGGTCTTCGCCGGGCTCGGGGCGGGGGTGAAAGACGGCGGGGTCCACGCCGAGGTCGGTGTGCGCGATGTTTTGCACACCCCAGGCGGCGAGGAGGTCGCCGAGCGCGGGGGAGGGGACGATGGTGCGGGCGAAGCGGTTGTAGAGGCTGCGGATGTAGCGGCGCGCGAGGTCGTGGAAAAACTCGGTCGCGGTGCGTCCGCAGAATTTCTGCACGGTGCGGATGTAGGCTTCGGGAAAGTGCGAGTGGTAGAAGCCGACGACCGGGATGCCGAGCGCCGCGCCGGAGTGGACAGCTTTCCACGCGACCTGATACGGATCGCCGCACTCGATGATGTCGGGCCGCTCCGTTTCCAGGATGCGCTCGATGGCTTCCAGCCGGAGCAGCGCGCGGTAGCGCGCGGTGCGGGAGACGAGCGGCGATTGGATGGTGTAAGTCCGCGCGCGGTCCGTCGCGATCATCTCATCGCGCTCGCCGGGGATGATGAGGATGTGCTCGTCGCCCGCGGTGCGCTCGCGGATGTGGCGGACTTTTTCCGAGACGTAGCGTTTCACCCCGCCGCTGACGGGCGAATAGAACTGCGTGAGGTCGCAAATCTTCACGCGGGGATGCGGCCGGATTTACCGCAGAGGCGCGGAGAACGCTGAGGTTCGCAGAGAAAGAAGCGCATGGGAAAATCCTCTGCGTAACTCTGCGTTCTCTGCGCCTCTGCGGTTAAAAAAACCGCCCGCTCAATGCTCGAACTGCGCGAGATATTTCTCCGCATCCAGCGCCGCCGCGCAGCCCTGGCCCGCGGCGGTGACGGCCTGGCGATAGACATGATCCGCCACGTCGCCGGCGGCGAAAACGCCGGGGATGTTCGTCTTCGTGCCGTCGCGCTGTAGGAGGTAGCCGTTTTCGTCCATGTCCAGTTTGCCGCGAAAGGGCGCGGTGTTCGGCGTGTGGCCGATGGCGACGAAGACGCACTTCACCTCGATCTCGCGCTCCGCGCCGGAGTTCACGTCCTTGATTTTCACGGCGCGCATTTCGCCTTCCGCGTCGGTCAGATATTCGGTCGGCGCGGTGTTCCAGACGGGCTCGATCTTGGGATTCGCGAGGGCGCGGTCGGCCATGATTTTCGACGCGCGCAGGGCACCGCGCCGGTGGATGAGGTAAACCTTGCTCGCGAAGCGCGTGAGAAACGTGGCCTCCTCCGCCGCCGAGTCGCCGCCGCCGATCACCGCCACCGGGACGTTGCGGTAAAACGCGCCGTCGCACGTCGCGCAGCTCGTCAGCCCGTGGCCGACGTGCGACTTCTCGTTGGGCAGCCCCAGCCATTTCGCGCTCGCGCCGCTGGCGATGATCAGCGTCCGCGTCTCCTGCCATTGGCCGTCGATTTTCACGCGCAGAAAACCGTCGCCCTTTTCCAAATCCTCCACCGCCGCATACGCAAACCGCGCGCCGAAACGCTCGGCCTGCGACTTCATGGCCATGATCAGCTCGGGGCCGTTGATGCCTTCCGGGAAGCCGGGGAAGTTTTCCACGAGCGTCGTCGTCGAGAGCTGGCCGCCCGGCTCGTGGCCTTCGAGGACGAGCGGCGCAAGGTTGGCGCGGGCGGCGTAAATGGCCGCGGTGAGCCCGGCGCAGCCGGTGCCGACGATGATGACTTTTTCCATAGGGGCGCAGAGTTAAGCGCAGCCGGGCGGCGCTGCAAACGACGAAACGCACCCTGGAGCGGCTCGTTCCGGGTGCCGAAAATCCGGCCGCGCCGGGCTAGTGCTGCTCCGCCTTTTCCGGCGCTTTTTCCGTCACCTTCGCGGGAATCTTATCCGGTGCCTTCTCTTCGAGATCGAGCGGCTTCTCCCCGATTTCCGGGAGGTCGCCCTCCACGTTGGCGGCCTTCTTTTTGGCCTTGCCGCTGGCGACGTTGGCCAGCTCCAGCTTGGCCGACGCGGCGTGCATCGCTTCGCGCGCGATTTTTTCCGCACTCGCCGAAAGCGTCTCGCTGACGGTCAGCTTTTTCCGCAGGTCGGAGATGACCGTCTGCCCCTTGCCCGCGTGTTTCCCGGCGGAATCACCGTTGGGCTCAAAGGTGCCCGGACTGAGCTGCTTCAGCTCCGCTGCGCCCACGGTGATGCGGGCGTTGGTTTCGTCGGCGCGCTTGTTCAGCGCGGCCAGCGTTTTGCCCTGCGCTTCGGCCAGCATCTTGAGGCCATCGGCCTTCAGCATCTCCGCCTCGATGCGCATCCGCGTGAGTTCCAGCACCTGTTCCATGCGCTTCTTTTGGACGCCGAGTTTTTCGAGTTGGGTGGTGCTTTCTTTCAGCAAATTTCCCGTCGTGGCGATGTTCGCCTGCATCGTTTCCGCTTCTTTCCCGCCCTTCGCGAGATCTTCGGCGAGCCGGTCCAGATCGGTCTGCTTCGCCGCCATCTGGCGCTCGAGATCGCGCCGTTTCACGGTCTCCAAAAGCGACTGCGCGTTGTCGG
>JAYWEB010000156.1:0-11878 GCA_043779575.1 Chthoniobacter sp.
TCGTCTCGGCATACTTCACCATCTACGCCTACGACGCGCTCAAGGACTGGCTCAACAACATCGACCATCTCGATTTCCTTTTTGGCGAGCCGTCATTCATCAACCGGCTCGACCCGACGAAGACCGAGAAGAAGGCATTCATCATCGACTCGAAGGGGCTGGAGTTGGTCAACAAGCTCCAGCAGAAGCGTGTCGCGAAAGAGTGCGCCGACTGGATCGAGCGCAAGGTGGACATCAAGACGATCAAGCAATCGAATCTGCTCCACGGGAAAATGTATCACGTCGCCACGGCCGGGGTGGCGGACGCGATCCTCGGAAGCTCCAACTTCACCGTGCGCGGGCTTGGGCTCGGCGCGGATAACAACAACATCGAGTTGAATCTCGTCGTCGATGGCAACCGCGACCGGCAGGAACTCAAGCAATGGTTCGACGAGCTTTGGGGCAACGAGACGCTCGTGAAGGACGTGAAGCAGGACGTTCTCGAATACCTCAAGCAACTCTACGAGAACCACGCGCCGGAGTTCATCTACTACAAGACGCTCTTCCACATCTTCGAGACGTTCCTCGGTGATGCCGGAAAGACGGACGCCGAACTTGGCAGGACGAGTCTTTTCGAGACGGAGATTTGGAAGGCGCTCTTCGAGTTTCAAAAGGACGGGGTGAAGGGTGCCATCAACAAAATCCTGCGGCACAACGGTTGCATCATCGCCGATAGCGTCGGCTTGGGTAAGACCTACGAGGCGCTCGCGGTCATCAAATACTTCGAGCTGAAAAACGAGCGCGTGCTCGTCCTCTGCCCGAAAAAGCTGCGCGAGAACTGGACGGTGTACAAAGCCAACAGCCTGCTCAATCCCTTCATCTCCGACCGCTTTCGTTACGACGTTCTCTCCCACACCGACCTCAGCCGCGAGCGCGGCTACTCCGGCGACATCGACCTCGAAACACTGAACTGGGGTAACTACGACCTCGTCGTCATTGATGAGTCGCACAACTTCCGCAACAACACGCCGGGCAAGCGTGACGAGGCTGGCAACCTCATCCGAAAAAGCCGTTACCAGCGGCTCATGGACGAGATCGTGAAGTCCGGTGTCCGCACCAAAGTCCTGCTGCTCTCCGCCACGCCGGTCAACAACGACCTCAAAGACCTCCGCAACCAAATCTACTTCCTGACCGCAGGAAAGGACTGTGCCTTCGCCGAGACGCTCGGCATCGGCAGTCTCAAGGAAACGCTCGCGACAGCGCAAAAGGTCTTCTCCCTGTGGGCGCGCAAGCAGAGTGGAGAACGCAAGACCGGTGACCTTCTGGAAAAGCTCAACGCCGCATTTTTCAAGCTGCTTGACGAGCTGACCATCGCCCGGTCCCGAAAGCACATTCAGAAGTATTACAAGGCGACCATCGCCCAACTCGGCGGCTTTCCGAAGCGGCTCAAGCCCGTCTCGATCTATCCAGACATCGACCTGCACGGGCGCTTTCTGTCTTACGACAAGCTCAACGACGAAATCGCGGGCTACAAGCTGTCGCTCTTCAACCCATCGAAATACGTCCTCTACGAATTCAAGCCTCTCTACCAGACGGCCACACGCGACCCCTTCACGCAGGCACAGCGCGAGCATTACCTCATCGGCATGATGAAGGTGAACTTCCTCAAGCGCCTCGAAAGTTCGGTGAAGTCCTTCGAGATCACGATGGAGCGCACCATCGGCAAGATCGAGGGGTTGGAAAAAAGGATTCGCAACTACGAGGCCCACCCCGGCCAGAATCCCGCCACCGACGAGTTGGAACTCGACCTCGGCGATCCCGGCCAGGACGAGGAACTCGAAGAGGCGCTGCTCGTCGGCGGCAAGTTCAAATACAAGCTCGAACATCTCCGCCGCAACGACTGGCTCAAGGAACTGAAGAAAGACAAAGATCAGATCCGCATCCTCTACAATGCGGCGCAGGACGTGACGCCGGCCACCGATGCCAAGATGTATGAACTCAAGAAGCTCATCGGTGCCAAGATTTCCAACCCCACCACCAACAAGCTCGGCGAACGGAACAAGAAGGTTCTCGTCTTCACCGCGTTCGCGGACACCGCTATCTACCTCTACGAATCCCTTTTGGAGTGGGGCTCAAAAGAGCGCGGCATCCACATGGCGCTCGTCTGTGGCGGCGGCGACATCCGCACCACCTTCGGCGAAAACTCGTTCAATCACATCCTCACCAACTTCTCCCCGCGCGCTAAGAACCGGAACAAGATCCCGACGATGCCGCAGACCGGCGAGATCGACCTGCTCATCGCCACCGACTGCATCAGCGAGGGGCAGAACCTTCAGGACTGCGACTATCTCATCAACTACGACATCCACTGGAACCCCGTGCGCATCATCCAGCGTTTCGGTCGTATCGACCGGATCGGCAGCGCCAGCCACACCGTCCAGCTTGTGAACTTCTGGCCCACGGAAGACCTCAACAAATACATCAACCTCAAGAACCGGGTCGAAGCCCGCATGGCCCTCGTGGACATCGCCGCGACCTTCGAGGACAACATCCTCAAGAACGACGAGATCGAGGAACTCATTCACGACGATCTTCGCTATCGCGACAAGCAGCTCCTCCGCCTCAAAGACGAAGTGCTCGACATCGAAGACCTCGGCGACACCGTTTCCCTAACCGAGTTCACCCTCGACGATTTCCGCCTCGAACTCCTGAAATACATCGAGGCGAATCGCGCGGCGCTGGAAGCCGCACCGTTCGGCCTCTACACCGTGGTGCCGCCGAGCCCGGAGCACAAAGTCATCGCGCCCGGCGTCATCTTCTGTTTCCGGCAGGAACGCGCCGAAGGTGCGGAGCAGAGGACCACGAAGCCCGCGAAGTCCATCAACCCGCTCCAGCCCTACTTCCTCGTCTATGTGCTCGACTCCGGCGACGTGCGCTTCGGCTTCGCGCACCCGAAGCAGATTCTCGACATCTACCGCATCCTCTGCTCCGGCAAAGGCGAGCCCTACACTCAGCTTTGCCACCTCTTCGATCAGCAGACCAATCACGGCGCGGATATGACGGCTTACGACGTTCTCTTGCGCAAAGCCGTCGCCTCCATCGTCGATACCGCCAGCCGTCGCACGGTCGGTCAGCTTTTGCTCAGTCGCGATGCCGTCATCCCCACCCATGATGAACAAGCCACGGAAGATTCCGAGTTCGAGCTGGTCACCTGGCTTGTCATTAAAACGCCATGAAAGCTGACCCGATTGCCATTCAAGCGGAGCGCCGCATCCTGCTGCTGCGCGGAAAGAAGGTGATGCTCGATTTCGATCTGGCCGAACTTTATGGCGTGGAGGCACGGGCGCTGAATCAGGCCGTGAAGCGCAATCGAGAGCGTTTCCCGGAGGATTTCATGTTCCAGTTGTCGGGCGAGGAAGCGGCGGATTTAAGGTCACAAATTGTGACCTTGAACAGCGCGGACGATGAAAACGACCGGTCACAGTCTGTGACACCTTCGCCCTCCACGAAGGCGAACTCATCACAAACTGTGATGAGTTCCCGTAAACATCGGGGCAAGTCTTACCGCCCCTACGCCTTCACCGAACAGGGCGTCGCCATGCTCTCCAGCGTCCTGCGCAGCTCGCGCGCCGTCCAGGTGAACATCGCCATCATGCGCGCCTTTGTGCGCCTGCGCGAACTCCTGCTCACCAACGCCGATCTCGCGCGAAAGCTCGAGGCTATGGAGAAAAAATACGATTCCCAGTTCAAAGTCGTCTTCGACGCGCTCCGGCAGTTGATGGCGCCGCCCGACCCACCGCGCCGCCGCATCGGATTCAAGACCGACGAGCAATCCTGACCCATGCCCGCCGACGAAGCTCTGAAACGCGAAATCCAGACCCGTCTCATCGCATTCGCGAGCCAGCCGTTGCGCAGTGCGGGCACGGCCTTTTGGAAAGCGCTCGGCTACGCGAGCCAGCGGGCGCTTGCCTTGCGCGGGAAGGCTGACTTCCGCCACCACTTTGACTCTGCGAATCAGCTCAACGAAAAGCTCGCGCATTGGGCCGAGTGGCAGGAAGTCGAGTTCCTCTTCCAGCTCACCGACGACGACATCCGCGCCGCCAACTCCACCCTCTCCCTCTTCGAGTCGGCGACGCGCGTGGACAACCAGGACATCCGCTCCTACGTCTTCTTTGCCATTCGCCTCTCCGGCGGCCGCTACACCCGCACGCAGCTCTCCGGCGTCACCCGCGCGCTCAATCGCCTCCTGCCGATGCCCGCCCTCGTGCTCTTCCGGCACGGCGAAACGCTCACCCTCGCCGCCATCAATCGCCGCATCCACAAGCGCGAGGAATCCCGCGACGTGCTGGAAAAGGTCACGCTCATCAAGGACATCGCCCTTGCGAAGCCGCACCGCGCCCACCTCGAAATCCTCGCCGACCTCGCCCTCGCTTCCCTTTCCAAAAAACACACCGTCACCGACTTCGTCTCCCTCCACCGCGCGTGGCAGAAGACCCTCGACACCTACGAACTCAACAAGCGCTTCTACCAGCAGCTCCAGCACTGGTATTTCTGGGCGCTCGGCCACGTCCGCTTCCCGAAGGACGCGCCGAAGGACGCCGACGGGCGCGATTCGCTCAGCCTTATCCGTCTTCTCACCCGGCTCATTTTCGTCTGGTTCGTAAAAGAAAAGGGCTTCGTGCCCGAGGCGCTTTTCGACGAGCGCCGCCTCGCCGCGCTGCTCAAAGAGTTCGCCCCGCGCGACCGCCGCCGCCGCGATTCCGTCTTCTACCGCGCCATCCTCCAGAATCTCTTCTTCGCTACGCTCAACCAGGAACCCGACCAGCGCGGCTGGGCGCGCGAGGGCCAGAACTTCATGGCCCACTCGCTCTACCGCCATCGCGACGACTTCGCCGACACCGCCACTGCGCTCGATTGTTTCAAGGACATCCCTTTCCTCAACGGCGGCCTTTTCGAGTGCCTCGACAAGACCGAGGGCACGCCCGAAAAGCCACGCTACATCCGCATCGACGGTTTCTCCCGCCGCACCGACAGCCAGCCGTGCGTCCCCGATTTCCTCTTCTTCGGCGACGAGGAGGACGCGGACCTCAGCGAGTTCTTCGGTGAGAAAAAGTCGCGCCCCGCGCGCGTCCGCGGCCTCCTCCGCATCCTTGGCGATTTCAAATTCACCATCGAGGAAAACACCCCCATTGAGGAGGAAGTGGCCCTCGACCCCGCGTGCGACTCCGGCGCGTTCCCGATGGGCGTCCTCCACCGGCTCGTCGCCCTCCTCGCCAAGCTCGACCCCGGCAACGCCCGCTGGAAACAGCGCCAGCTCGACAAGGCCGCGGAAATCCCCGACCCCACCGTGCGCGAGCGCGTGCTCGCCGACATCGAGCAGGCCTTCACCGCCAACGAACTCGACTACGGCCGCAAGCTCTACTTGATCGAAAATTGCCTCTACGGCGTGGACATCCAGCCCATCGCCGTCCAGATCACGAAGCTTCGCTTCTTCATCTCGCTCGTCGTGGACCAGTGCGAAAATCCCGCCGCGCCCAATCGCGGCATCCGCCCGCTGCCGAACCTCGAGACAAAGATCGTCGCCGCCAACACGCTCATCGGCATCGAGAAAAAAGAGCGCCAGGGCGACTTCCTCACCGAGGACACCGCGGCGCTGCAAAAGCTCAAGGCCCTGCGCGAGCGGCTCGCCAAAGTCCGCGACGATCATTTCCTCGCACGCACGACGAAGACCAAGGCGAAGTGCCGCGAGCAGGACGCCACGCTGCGGCAGGAAATGTCCGGCCTCCTGCAAGCCGCCGGCCTCTCCGCCGCGTGGTCGCGCCAGCTCGCCGCGTGGGATCCTTACGATCAAAACGCGCACGCGGAGTTCTTTGATCTCGAGTGGATGTTCGGCCTTGCGAGCGGCTTTGACATTGTAGTCGGCAACCCTCCATACAACGCGGAACTGACCGATACCGAGCGCGCTTTTTTCAAGGCGCGTTTTGAATCGGTTAGCTCTGGGAGGCAGGACACAGCGGCAATATTTGTCGAGCGAGGTAGTCAGCTTTGCCGCCGCGCGGGGCAGATAAGTTTCATCCTTCCTTACAGACTGTTTTCCAGAAAGCGCAACCATGGCCAGTTTCAGATTTGGTTACTCATTAACTGCGCACTCGCCGAAGTCATCTATCTAGGCGCCGAGATAGGGTTCACGGCAAACGACGAGTTTATGACGATTCGCGTAGGTTGTGAACAACCGCAGAAGGATGCCATGACATCGGTTGCTTGGAAGCCGTTGCTGAATGGTATTGAGCCCATCAGATTTCAAACCATTTCACAGGCCGCTTTTCTCCAATACGGTGAAATCAATCTAAATTTGCTTCGCTTCGACCAGGTTCTTCTCTCGAAGATTGCCAATGGAGCGGCTGAATTGGAAACGGTTTGTAAGGTGCGGGACGGAATCGTCCCGCATATCCGTGAACGCCTTGTAAGCGAGACGAAGAAGGACAGGCGTTACGTCAGATTCGCGGGTATTGCAGGTTGTTACGTCCTCCAACCATATCTATTCACCTGCGACTCACTGTGGCTCTGCTACGACATAAACGAGGCGAGAAAGTTTATCTCTGATCCTGTGGAGTTGCGGAAAGTGCAACTTCGCGAAAAGGAGATATTTCTCACGCGAAAAATTGTAACCGCTCAGAATAGTGCCGTGCTCAAGGGCGCGATAGATGAGGATAAGACATTCGTCTCAAACTCAATACATTCAACGTATCTACGCGATGAGTGGGGTGGGCGGCTAGCCCTCGAATACATTCTCGCGCTCATCAACTCTAAGCTTCTGAACTATTTTCACGACGCGTTGCGTGTTAAAGCTACCGATCTTCATCCCCAGATTCTTGTCGGCAACCTAAAGAAGCTTCCGATCAGAGTCGTCGGAGTAGCCCAGCAGCAACGAATCGTTAGTCTCGTCAATAACGTCATCGCTTCTAAGAAGCGGCGCTCCGACACCAGCGCGCTGGAGCGCGAGATCGACCAGCACGTCTATGCGCTCTACGGCCTGACGCCGGAGGAAATCCAAATCGTCGAAGGCACCGGCACCTCGCCCGCGGCACCGCCCGCGCCGGAGCACGTTTGAATCCGCGCGCTGCGCCACGAATGACTGGAAATCCGAGCCGCGAACCGCCATCATGCCCGCTGCGAACAAGCCAAACTTGAAACAACTCCTGCGGGCCGAGTGCCTGCCCGCGCTCGCCGCCCGCACGGCGTATTTCAGCCACGCGGACGTGCGGTCGTGGCTGCGCGGTCGCCGACTCGCCATCAGCCCGGCACTGCTGCGCGAGTATCTCTCCGCCGCGATGCGCGACGGGACGGTGCACGATGCCGGGCGCGGCTGGTATTCCGCGCTGGCGCAGGCTTTCACCCTCGACACCGCGCCGGTCGCGGCGCTGGCGGCGGAGCTGGCGAAGGCGTTTCCGCTCGTCACTTTCTCCTGCTGGTCCACCGAGCAGGTGAAGGGCGCGATGCACCACCTGCTCAGCCGGTTCGTCACCTTCGTGAACGTGGAGGCGGAGGCGATGGAGACGGTGTGGGAGCATCTGCGCGAGGCGGGCTGGGATGCGTGGCTGAACCCGCGCGGTGCGGAGGCATTACGCTTCGCCGTGCGCGAGCGCACCGTGGTGGTGCGGCGCGAAAGCCGCAAAAGTCCATCGTCGGAATCGCTCGCGCCCATCGAAAAACTGCTGGTCGATCTGTGCTTCGAGGCGCGCGACCTGCGGCTGATGGCGGCGGCGGATTTCCACGCCATGCTGGCGAATCTCGCCGGGATGCACCGCATTCCGATGGCCACGATGCTCGACTACGCCGCCGAGCGGAAGCTGCCGCTCGGGGTCCTTTTTGGAGAGGGAAACCAACTAATCCCGCCTTTTTGAAATAGGCGGCTTTGATTGGTTCACCAGAAGGGAAATGATTGCCGACGAGTGTTTTTCCGGGGAGTGGCAGGCGCGGAAGCGCGAGGAACTCGGCGGCTGCGACCCGGTGCTGCTGGAGAAAACAATCCACGCCTTTACCCTGCTCGATGCGCTGGCGAGCCGGGGTCTGGACTTCGTTTTCAAGGGCGGCACGAGCCTGCTCCTCCGCCTCCCGCGCATCCGCCGCCTCTCGATTGATGCGGATATTTTCTGCCACGAACCGCCGGAGAAACTGGACGCCCTGCTCGCCGAGGCCAGCCGCGCACAGCCCTTCACCGGGATGACCGAGGACGACCGCGGCGCGCATCGTGTGCCGTCGCGGCGGCACTTCAAATTCACCTACACGCCGCTCGATGCGAAGAACCCCGCGCCCTTCGTGCTGCTCGATGTGGTGCATGAGCGCAACGTGTATCCGCACGTCGAGCGCGTGCCGTTGCGGACGGCGTTCGTCGAGGGCGACGGCACGCTGCTGGTGCCGACCGTCGAGGGCCTGCTCGGCGACAAGCTCACCGCCTTTGGCCCGAGCACGACCGGCGTGCCGCTCAACGACCGCTACACGATGCAATTCATGAAGCAGGTCTTCGATGTGGGCGAACTGTTCGACGCCGCAGGCGACGTGGCCGCCGTGCGCGCCGCCTACGAGCAGGTTTTCGCCGTCGAGAACGGCTATCGGGGCGGGCACTTCACGGTTGAAGAGGCGCTGCAAGATGCCTTCGACACCGCGCACCGAATCGCGCAAGTCGGCTTCGCCGTGGCACCGAAAGACGGTCGCTGCGAACTCCTCGACGCCGGACGCCAGCAACTCGCCTCGCACCTCGTCGGCGTGAAATTTCGCCGTGAGGAAATGAAGACCGCCGCCGCCAAGGACGCCCTCCTCGCCACCGCGCTCCGCACCGCAACACCGCCCGCTTTCGCCACGCTGCGCTACGACGACACGAAACTCGCCAGTCTCAAAGAGGCGAAGTTTTCCGCCGACTATGCCGCGCTCGGAAAACTCAAAGCCGTGCCCGAAGCCATGTGGTTTTGGGCGGAAGCGATGCGCCTGCGCGCGGGGGAATAATCAAAAAAAGCGGGGCACGGCTGTGAACCGTGCCCTTATGCACCTTCCACATGCAGTGGATGTGACACGCGAAGCCTTCGCCGAACCGCGCGCTCCACGCAAGAAAACTTCCACCGTAAAATGCAAGTCCCGCCGAAGCGGGACCAGAGATCCTTCCACACATGGCGGATGAGTTGCGAAGCATTTGCCACATGAGCGCGCCCGCCGCAAGCCCGCGCCACTGGCTCGTGAAGTTCGCGCCCTTCCGCACGAGCTGGGCGGAAATCGTCCGGCGCGGCACTTTCACCCTGCGTGGCGTCCGCAGCCCCACCGCGCGCGCCCACCTCGCCGCCATGCGCCTCGGCGACCCGGTGCTGTTTTACCACAGCCAGCAGGAACTCGCCGTGATGGGCGTGATGTCCGTCACCCGCGAAGCCTACCCCGACCCGACGAGCACTGATCCGCAATGGCTGACCTGCGACTTCGTCCCCGTGCAAACGTTCGTGCGTCCCGTGAACTTGAACGAAATAAAGGCCGATCCCCGTTTCGCGGCGCTTGGGTTGATCCGCCAGCCGCGCCTTGCGGTCATGCCAGTGACTAAAGAACAGTTCCGAGTTCTTGTTGAGTGGACATAGACCAATAGGTCTGCGCCCTCTACGGCCTGACGACGGAGGAAATCCAAATCGTGAAAGGCACAGCGAAATGAGCAATTACGCTCAGAACGAAGGAAAGTTTGGCCAGTAGAATGAGTTGCCTGGCGGCGGACGGCGCTACCGGCTGGATGGACCAGGCCGGCACGGCTGACGGGCGCGCCTTTGGTCTGGCGTGGGAGGACTGCGAAGAGTTGCTGCACAAGCTCGGCTTTTGTCCGCGCGTGGAAGTGGTCGCGGCGTAGCCCCGATCGCTGTGAACTCGAAAACCGATCCGTGCCCGCTCTGCGGCGGGAACAAAACCAGCAGCGAGACGCAGACTTGAGGAGCAGCGGCGTGGTGGTGCGGCGCGTGCGCGCCACCGTCTGCTCGCTATGCGGTGAGGAATGGATCGACGACGCGACTGACCGCCGTCTGGAGCAGGTGGTCAACGACGCGCGATCCCAGCACCGCGAGGTGGAAGTCACGGTTTTCGCGCAGATTCGGAAACGGCCTAAGCGTGGGTCGCTACCGCAGCTCCGCAGCCTGTCTCGCGACCCCGTTTCCTGGCGTTGTGAAATCAGTTCCCCGACCCGCAGTTTTTCCGTGACGCCGTGCGGCCCGCCCGGCTATGCACGCGGGCGGTTTGCCAAAACAAAAATGCACGTGTCTCCCATGAAACAATCCGGCTCGAGTGCGGTGAGATTGCTGGTGCTGCTGGCCCTGCTGCTGGGGGCCGGTGCGGCGAGCTATTGGAAAGTGCAAGGCACGCGGGATTTCGTGGATCAGAAAATGCCGTTTGTGAAAGGGACGCTGGCGCGTTTCGGGGCCGCTCCGGCGGATGCGCCGGGCGACGCGGCTCCGGCGCCGACGGACGCAGTGCCCGCGCCGGCCCCGGCCCCCGCCTTCACTTTTGCCACGCTCGCCGCCGACCCGACGGCCTGGCCGCGGACGGTGCGGCTGAAAAAAGCGGTGGAAGTTCCCGCCGTGGTGGATGGCAAGGAAGTCGGCAAGGTGATGCTCAAAGCCGGCACCGAAGTGAACCTGGCACGGATCAAGGACGGCAACGTGGGAATCGAGTATCTGCGCGGCGGGGCGTGGGTGAAGCCGGAAGACACCGATGTGATGGAGCGCGTCCGGCCGCCCGCGCCGAAGCCCGCGCCAGAGGTCAAATAAGCCGCTGTCGCGCTGGCGGGAGTTTTGTGAAAGGCTCGCGCGCGTGATTCGCTTTCGCCGCTTCCTCCTCGTCTGTCTCGCGTCTGGCGCGCTGCCTTTTTCCGCAGCGGCGCAGCGGCTCAGTGCGCTGGCGGAAAAGCCGGACTGGACGCGGCTGGAGGCGTTTCAGGAGACAATCACGCGGGCGGATTTCGTGCGGCTGCTGGACACGGTGTATGCGCCGGGCGGCGCGGCGAAAGGCATGGTCGATGTGGAGGTGGACGCGGCGGTGATCAAGACGACGCTCACGCCGGCGGCGGATTTCCGGCTGCGTTTCGCGGCGGATGCGGCGACGGCGAAAGCGGTGCCGCGGACCTGGCGGACGCCGGCGCAATTGCCCGCCGCTCCTGAGGGCAAGCCGCTCGCCGGGCTGAAGATCGCGCTCGACGCGGGGCACCTCGGCGGCGCATGGGCGAAGATGGAGGAGCGGTTTTTCCAAGTCGGCGAATCGCGGCCCTTAATCGAGGGCGAGATGACGCTCCGCGTGGCCAAGCTGC
Organism: Chthoniobacter sp.; assembly: GCA_043779575.1. GTDB lineage: Bacteria > Verrucomicrobiota > Verrucomicrobiia > Chthoniobacterales > Chthoniobacteraceae > Chthoniobacter. The sequence continues at coordinate 11,303 of JAYWEB010000156.1, forward strand.
TCGCGCCGAAGCTGCGCGAGATGGGTGCGGAGGTCGTGAACATCCGCGACACGCTCGAACCCACCACGCCGCTCCGCCCGGAGACACTGCGCGACACGGCGCGGGCCGAGCTGGCAAAGCTGGGCATCGACGCGCCGCGCGAAAAATACGACGGCGCGAACGACCCGCTCCGCGCGCAGACCGTACAGGCGCAGAGCGAACTGCTCTTTTACCGCATCGCGGAAATCCGCCAGCGCGCCACGCTGGTGAACACCAAGCTCCAGCCCGATCTCGTGGTCTGCCTGCACTTCAACGCCGAAGGCTGGGGCGATCCGCTGCGGCCGGAGTTCGTGCCGCGCAATCATCTGCACGTCCTCGTCAACGGCAGCTACTCCGCGGGCGAAATGCGGTTCGACGACCAGCGCTGCGAGATGCTCGTGAAGCTGCTCAGCCGTTCCTACGACGAGGAACTCCCCGCCGCCGAGCACCTCGCCACCGCGCTCGCCGCCGCGACCAAACTGCCGCCCTACGAATACACCACCGGCAACTCCGTTCGCACCGGCCCGAACGCCTACGTCTGGGCGCGCAACCTCCTCG
>JAYWEB010000157.1:0-4731 GCA_043779575.1 Chthoniobacter sp.
ACCGGGCTCATCGCTGGCACCACCCTCACCCTTGTCGGCAATCTCAACTTCAAGGTGGATCCGGCCAGCATCAACGCCACCACCGTCCCCGAGCCTTCCTCCGCCCTGCTCGCCCTGCTCTCCCTCCCGCTGCTCCTGGCCCGGCGCAGGGTGCAGGCGAAGGCTCCATAGGCACTGGCAAATACGCGGCCGGATTGGCCGCCGATGGAAAAGTGAAATCTGGTGGATGGCGCCGCTACGGCTTCGCCGGATGCGCGGCCTTGTAGTGTTCGCCGAGGAGGTCCGCGCCGAAGTCGTGGTCAAAGTCGCGCCAGACGCTGTGGACGTGGTTGGCCTCGTTCTGGGTGTTGTCGTATTCGAGGACGAAACTGCCGCCCTGCACGCGGTAGTAGTGCGGCTGGCCGCGCTCGAAGCCGCCGGCCCACGCGAAGTGCAGCTTCTCCAGCCCGGCCTTTTCGATCTTCGCCCATTCCTCCCCGGCCACATCGGCACGGCAGCGGAACAGATATTCCTTGATCAGCTTCACGAGCATGGCGGTCTGCTCGGGCGTGAGTTTGCTCTGCGCGAGACCCTGCGGCGTGGTGGCGTTGCGGCCCGGCACGTCGAGGATTTCCTTGGGCGCTTCGGCGAGGATGACGGCCTCCTGGCGCTGCTCCTCGGTGAGCGCCTTGACGAGCGTGCGGCCCAGTTCCTCCTCGGTGGCGAGCACGCGCGTGCCGGTGCGCGGGCCGGTGCGGACTTCGCCGGGGTTCGTGCCGAAAAAGGAGGGCGTCATCGCCGGCGCGGCGTCGCCGGCGGCGGTGAAATTCAGCGAGAGATGATGCCCCTCCACGCGCCAGCCCCACGGCTCCGCGCCGCCGGGCGTGCCGAAGATGGACACGAAATAACGCTCCGGGTCGCGCACGTTGCCCGGCCGGGCTTTCTCCAACTCCGCCAGCACCGCCTCCAGACTCATGATCGACACCGCCTTCGCATAGCCGCGATGGCTCAGCCCCGTGGCCAGCAGCGCGTGCGCGAGCAGCCGCTGCTCCGGCGTCATTTCCTTGATCGCCAGGCCCGCGCGCTCGCGCGGGATGAAGTGCCAGTTCGTCCGCTCCGCTCCCGCGAAATCAAACGTCGCCTTCGCCTTCTGCTCCGCCGTCAGCGCCCCGAGGAAATTCTTCGCCGCATCCGCCATTTCCGCCGTCGCATCATGCGCGTGCAGCGGGGCGACGAGCAGCGAAAGGGCGAGCGCGAGAACGAGCAGGGTTTTCATGGGAGCCCACGAAAGACACGAAACGGCGCGAAAGGGAAAGGACATTGGCGGCGGAAGGACGCGCCCATCCGTCCGGCCTGCGGCCCGGCTACAGAACTTTCACCAGCTCCACATGCCAGTCGAAAAAGAGCGTCATCCGCACCTCGCCGTGCGCCGGAGTTTTCGGCAGGCTGGCCAGCCACGCGGGCGTCGAATCGGTGACCTGCGCGGCGTTTTTCTGATCCACATCCACTATGGCCCAGATCTGGGTGGGCTCCCGAAGAGTCCCATCGCTCTGCTTTTCCCGCATACTCGCGAGTGCCACCGTGCGCAGCGGCGCGTCATTCGCGCTGCCGGAATTGCTCGCCCCCCACGGCTTGCGCTCGACCCCGCTTTCGTCCAGCACCTTCATCCGCATGGCGTAGGCGGGAGCGTCGGGCTTCACGCGCGCGCGCTCATAGGCGGGGTTGCTCAGCAACTTGGCTTTCTGGACGACGTTCGTCGGCTCGGCGGCGTCGAGGTATTTCCAAAGAAAAAAGCCCAGCGAGTCGGTCAGCGTCTTGGAATAGTCGGGCCCCTGCCCGGCGGCGAGTGGGCCGGGCAACTCCCCATCGTGATCGCCAGCGTAGGACAGAATTCCCGCGGCCACCTGCCTGAGATTGGAGGTCGTGACCGAGCGATAGGAGTTGAGCCGCGCCTTTTGGAAAGCGGGAAAGAGGAGCCCCGCGAGGATGGCGATGATGGCGATGACGACGAGGAGTTCAATGAGCGTGAACGCCCGGCGCGAGGTGGTGGTGGGAAGCATGCGCGTATGTGCCACAGGCCGCGCCGTTCGTCACGCGGAAGAACTCCGCGGGAAACGAAAAAGGGCGATCCGCGCGCGGATCGCCCCTGCAAATTTCCTCGCTGGCGTCGTGCCGTTACTTCCCGATCACCGGGCCGGAGCCGACATCTTCCGGGGACGGCATCTTCATCTCCCGGATCCAGATGTTGCGGTAGCGGACGGGGCTCCCGTGGTCTTGCAGCCGGAGCGGACCTTTTTCCCCGTGCGCCTGGTAGGTGCCCACCGCCCGGTGCGGCGTGCCGCCGATCAGTACGCTGTGGTTTTGCGTAACGATCCCATTGTGCAGCACCGTCACGACGGCAGGCTTCTCCAGCTTGCCTTCCTTAAAGCGCGGGGCCTCGAAAATGATGTCGTAGTTCTGCCACTCGCCGGGCTTGCGGGAGGCGTTCACCTGCGGCGGCAGGTAGCCGTAGATCGCCGTGGCCTGACCGTCGGGGTAGGTCTGGTTCTCGTAGTTGTCTAGGACCTGGATTTCGTAGCGGCCGAAGAGAAACACGCCGCTGTTGCCGCGGCCCTGGCCCTGGCCCTGCGCGGGCACCGGCGCGGTCCATTCGAGGTGCAGTTGAAAGTCGGGACCGAATTCATCCTTCGTCTGGAGGTCGCCGCCGCCGCTCATCACCATCTCGCCGTTCTCGACCTTCCACTTGGCCTCGGCATTGCCGGATTTCCATTTGGACAAATCCCGACCGTCGAACAGCGCGACCGCATCGCTCGGGGCCGTGCCCGCTTTCTCCTGCGTGGAGGCAGCACCGGGCGTGATGACCGTGGGCTGCGGGCGTCCGCTGTCGTGGACGTGCCATTTGGTGCCGGGGATGATCGGCGTGTCGGTGTAACCGAGATCATCGGCCAGCGCGGCGGCGGCGAGGAGGGCAGTGAGGAGCAGAGTTGATTTCATGGAAAGTGGAGTTTGTGCGGAAGGCGGAAGTCGGTTGCGGCGAAGGCCGGCGCCGTTTCTACCCCAGCCGGTAAACGATGCGCGCCTTGTTCAAGTCGTAGGACGACATCTCGATCTTCACCCGGTCGCCGAGCGTGAGCCGGATGAAACGCTTGCGCATTTTGCCGGAAATGTGGGCGAGCACCTCGTGTTTGTTCGCCAGGGCGACGCGGAACATCGTGCCGGCGAGCACGGCGGTGATGGTTCCGTCGGTTTCGATGATTTCTTCAACTGCCATAATTTAGTAGGGACGACGGTCTGCTCCGGGCGGGCCGGAGCGTCAGGATGGTGGAACTGGCCGAGGTCCGACCTCGACCGGGTTGCGTGGCTTTCGGGGAAGCACTCCATCCGGCACAAGCGCCGGGCGGAGGGAGGCGGAGCTTCGCCGGTTTCCGCCCCGATGCAAGGACGATTCCGGCCCGCGGCAGGCGAAAGGTGCGATGAAAAGCGCCACAAACTTGGAAGCCCCTGCTCGGGGATCGAGGCGCTGACGCGGACGATGGGCTAGCGCTTGGCGCCGCGCCGCCGCCGGGCCGCGAGCGCGGTGGCGCCGATGAGAAGACAAGACAAGGAGGAGGGTTCCGGCGCAGGAGTGAACGAAATGGATGAGGGATCGGCGTTCGCCTGGATGAAACCTTGAATGGTGATGAGATTGTCGGTGAGGGTGGGCGACCCACTCCAGACGGGATATATCGTGGTGCTGATGACCGCGGACGTAGTCGTGTTCGTGTACGCCCAAGTCAGATCACCGATCGGGTTGCCGAGATGGTCGAAATAGAATTCTTTCATTAGAAAATCGACATACTCACCGGTCAGCGCCCCCACGGTGCCACTGAGGTTCATACCCATCAATGCGGTGGCCGGAACCACGGGGGTTCCGAGCATCGTCCCCTCAAAATAGGATTGGAACTGGAAGTTCAACTGCGCCACGTCACCCAAGCTGCTCGCTACTTGCGCAATGCTGCCTGCCGCCTGGAAGAAAGGAACCCCGGCAGCCTGCGTAATGTCCATCGTGAGGCTGGCCGAATCTACGTGCGGCCCCGCACTGGTGTAATTGAAAAACCCGGGGTAATTCATAGTGCGCCAAATGCCGGCGTTCGGAACGATGGCGGGCGCCGTGAGCGCTTCCGAATAGCCTCCCGACGGACTGTCGATGAACGAGCCAGAGCCGGTGGTCGAAGTAGGCAGAAGGAGGAAAACTGCGGCCGAAGAGTTACCGCAAGCGAGGGCGAAGGCGAGTGAGAGGGCGCAGAGGGGAACGAGTTTTTTCATGGAGTGAGAAATAAGATTTTAAGCCTGACTTGCAAGAATTTTCTCCGAGCGGTCCGTTTTTTCCAGAAAACTGCTCTCGTACACTCGGGCGTAAATGCCGCCGAGGACGAGGAGGTCGGCGTGGCGCACGGTCGGGAGGCGCTGGGCGATGAGGAAAGTGGTGCGCTGCGCCACGATCCGGTCGGGCTGCGGGTCCACCCCGTTCCGCAAATATCGCCAAACGCCCACGCCTCGACTCCTGCATCAGCCTCCCTCTTTCGGCTCCGACGCAGCCTCCGCAGCCTCCTCCGCAAACCACGCCTCCAGCTTCTTCCGCGCCCACGGCGTCTTGCGCAGAAAGGTGAGGCTCGATTTCACGCTCGGATCGAGCTGGAAACACCGGATCGGAATCCGCCACCCCATCTCCTCCCACCCATGCCGCCCGACCAACTGGCGCACCATCGTCTC
>JAYWEB010000158.1:0-4731 GCA_043779575.1 Chthoniobacter sp.
TGTCGGGCGCTTTGACGGTGTGATCCTCGGTCCCCAGCGGGCGGTCGTGGTCGTTCACGGCGTCGAGCGATTGCGCGGGGTGGCGTTTGCGGCGGCGGAATTCGTTGAAGACGAGATTGCGGGTGATCTTGAAAAGCCAGGTCGTGAATTTCGCCACCGGTTCGTAGCGCGCGGCGCTTTTCCACACGCGGATGAAGACCTGCTGCGCGATGTCCTCGGCGGCGGCGGAGTCGCCGAGCATTTTCGCCACGGTGCCGATGATCCGGTGCTGGTGGGCCTCGATGAGTTCCCGGAACGCGGTCTCGTCGCCCTGCTTCACCCGCGCCATCCACGCCAGATCCTGCGCCGCGGCAGCGGTTTCGGCGGAGGATTGAGGGCTCTGGTCTGGACTCATGAAAATGGAACGGTCGCGACCGGGGCACGGCCATCGCACCGGCGGCGGACGATGCCCAGCAAACCCGGATGGTGGCAATTAGTTTCCCAGCTTCCGCCCACCCGCGGGCCGTCTCGAATGGCATCTTGCCTTGCGGGCGGCGCGTAAATTATCCCATTCAATGACATTGCCTCAACCATGACCGCCCGACTCATCTCTCCCGCTTTGCGTCCCATTTTCGACAAAGTCGTCGCTGGCCAGCGGGTGACGAATGACGACGCGCTGCGGCTCTACGGCTCGAACGACCTCAACGGCCTGGGCGCGATCGCCAACGTCCTGCGCGAGCGCAAAAACGGGAACGTCGCGACCTACATCCACAACCAGTACATCAACTACGCGAACCACTGCATCCTCGCGTGCGCGTTCTGCGCGTTCGGCGCGAAGAGGCGCGAGGCGCACGCCTTCGAGATGAGCATCGATGAGATCGTGGAAAAGGCGCGCGCGGGGCTGAAGCTCGGCATCACCGAGATCCACATGGTGGGCGGGCTGCACCCGACTTTGAAAGCCGAGTGGTATCTCGAACTCGTGAGCCGGCTGCGCGCCCTCGACCCGAATTTTTTCGTGAAAGCCTTCACCGCCGTGGAGATCCGCCACCTCGCGTTGCGCGTTTTCAAAAAGCCGATCCGCGCGACGCTCGAAACGCTGCGCGAGGCCGGGCTCTGCGCGATCACCGGCGGGGGCGCGGAGATTTTTGCGCCCGAAATCCGCGACCAAATCTGCCGCGGCAAAGAGACGGCCGAGGAATGGTGGGACGTGCATCGCACCTGGCACGAGCTGGGGATGCGGAGCACGGCGACGATGCTTTACGGCCACATCGAGACGGCGGCGCAGCGGGTCGATCACCTCCGCCGGTTGCGCACCTGGCAGGATGAAACTGGCGGCTTCACCGGCTTCATTCCGTTTGCTTTCGAGGCCGAGGGCGCGCGCCCCGGCGTGCTGCAAAACATCCGCCACGTCACCGCCTTTGAGGAACTCAAGAACCTCGCCATCGCGCGCATCTATCTGGATAACTTCGACCACATCACCGCCTACTGGGTGAGCCTCGGCCTCCCGCTCGCGCAGCAGGCGCTGAACTACGGCGTGGACGATCTGCACGGCACGATCATGGAGGAGAAAATCTTTCACATGGCCGGCGCGACCACGCCGCAGCAGCAGAGTTGCGCGGCGCTGGAGAAAGCCATTCGCGAAGCCGGCCGCGAGCCGATGCAGCGCGATACGTGGTACCGCCGCATCGCTCCCACCTGGCACCGGCCCGCACCCGCCGGGGAGCTCGCCGTCGCGTGACGCGCTACCCCGCGCTCTGCGCGCTCCGCGTCGGCTGCGTCCAGTATCTCAATGCCAAGCCGCTCATCCACGGCTACGATGGGCCGGTTGTTTTCGACCACCCGTCCGGCCTCGCGCGCGACCTCGCCGCCGGTGCGCTCGATGTCGCGCTGGTGCCGATCTTCGAGGCGTTGCGTCATCCGCGCTATCTGCTCGCCGACGGCGTCGCCATCGCCAGCGACGGCCCGGTTTACAGCGTCTTCCTCGCGCATCGCGGCCCGCTCGCCGAGGTCCGCACCATCGCGCTCGATCCCGCCTCGCTCACGTCCATCCACCTGCTCCAGGTGCTGCTCGCCGAGTATCACGGGCTGCGCCCGCAATTGCTCGAACGCTCAGCTTTTCCCGCCAAAGCGGACGCCGTGCTGCTGATCGGCAACCAGGCCATCGACTTCCGCGAACGCGACGCCGGCGCGCACCAGCTCCTCGACCTCGGCGAGGAGTGGCAGCACTGCACCGGCCGGCCCTTTGTCTATGCGCCCTGGCTGCTCCGCGCCGACCTGCCCGACGCGCCCGCTGTGGCCGAAGAACTCCGCGCGCTCCAGCGCCACGGCACCGCGCGCATCGCGGAAATCGTGCGCGCCGATCCGCACCACTTCGCGTTTGGCGAGCGCTACCTCACCGAGCACATCCGCTTCGGGCTTGGGGCGCGGGAAAAGGCGGGCATCGAAAAATTTCGCGAACTGCTCGTGCGGCACGGCTTCATTCCGGCATCCGGCGAGCCGCTGCGCTATGTCTGAAAAATCCGCCGTCATCCTGAGCGGAGCGGAGGCTTTGCGCAGCGCAGTCGAAGGACCTCTCACTCCCGGCGGGGGCGAAGGCGGTGGCTGGCGGGCGGGGGAATGACGAATGACGAAGTTGGCGGCGCGCGTCTGGTTACTCGTCATTCCACATTCGTCATTTTTCCCCGGCCCCGCCTCCGCCCGCGAAAAATTAGAGGTCCTTCGACTGCGTTCCGTCCCGCCTTCGCCCGCACGGAACTCCGCTCAGGATGACCGTGGTTTTTCCACCCCACCACCGAGGCTCGACGCCACCCGCCCCATCGCCGAAACTCCGCCGCCGTGAACGATCCGAAATTTGTCATCCAGGTCAGCAAGGGTCTCATCCGCGATCAGCGCTCGCGCCGCACGCTGATGTTTTACACCGTGCTCGGGGCGCTGGTGATGATTTTCGCGGGTTCGACTTTTCTCCGGTCGCTGCTGGACTCGAAGGAGCATCCGCTCCTCGTGCTCGTTTATTGGGCGGGGTGCGCGTGGATCACGCTGCTGGCGGTGCTGCTCGCGCTTTACGACATGGCGAAAGTCCGCGGTGCCGCCCGGCGCGAGCGGCGGCGGATCGAGCGCGAGATGACGGCGCGCGAGGATGAGGAGCCGGAGCGATGATCCGGACGTGCGCGGAGAAGGAGGAGCTGGAGCGGCGGACGCTGGCCGGGTACGCGCAAAAGGCGGGCGATGCCGCGGGTCGCGCGCACCCCGAGCCGCCGCATCCGCACCGCACCGCCTATGAGCGCGACCGGGCGCGGATCATTCATTCGCGGGCTTTCCGGCGGCTCGAATACAAGACGCAGGTCTTTCTCAATGGCACGGGCGACCACCTCCGCACCCGGCTCACGCACACCATCGAGGTGGCGTCGATCAGCCGCACGATCGCGCGGGCGCTCGGGCTGAATGAGGATCTCGCGGAGGCCATCGCGCTGGCGCACGACCTCGGCCATTCACCGTTTGGCCACAGCGGCGAGGAAATGCTGCACGGGCTGATGCGCGGGCACGGCGGCTTTGAGCACAACACGCAGAGCCTGCGCGTGGTCGAGATTATCGAGCAGAAATATCCGCGCTTTCCCGGCCTGAATCTTTCGTGGGAAGTGCGCGAGGGTTTGCAGAAGCACGCGAAGTTTTACGCCCCGCCGCCGACGGCCCACCCGAGCGGTGAGCCGTTGCGCAGCCCGTCGCTCGAAGCGCAGATCGCGAATCTCGCGGACGAGATCACCTATTACAGCCACGACCTCGATGACGGCCTCGACTTCGACCTCATCACGCCGGAGCAGCTCGCCGAGCAGGCCGCCTGGCAGCACAGCTACGAGGAAGTGCGCGCGCATTTCCCCGACCTCGCGGGCCGCGAACTCCGCAGCTACGTGATCCGCTGCATCATCGACCGGCAGGTGCAGGACGTGATCGCGACCAGCGCGGCGCTCATCGCCGAGGCCGGGGTGCAGAGCGCGGACGAGGTGCGCCGCCAGCCGCGCCCGCTCATCCGCTACAGCGCGCCACTGCTCGTGGCGAACCGCGCGCTGCGGAAGTTTCTCTACGCGAATCTCTACTACCATCCGCGCGTGGCCGAGGCGAACGGGCGCGCGTGCGGGCTGCTGCGCGCTGTCTTCGAGGAGTATCTCGCGAAGCCCGCGCTGCTCGGCGATGCCACGTCGAGGCGGATCGCGAGTGATGGGCTGCAGCGCGCGGTGTGCGATTACCTCTCCGGGATGACGGACCGCTACCTCATGGAAGAGCACGCGCGGCTTTTTCCCGAGCGCGGGTAGCGGAGGGGTGGTTGGTTTTTTTTGAAACGCGGAGGCGCAGAGACACAGAGGTCGCGGAGTGGGAGAGAGCCCCCAAAAAACACGCCGTCATTCTAAACGGAGGCTTGGGAGGCTTTGCGAACCAAGCCGGAGTGAAGAGCCGAGTCCGCGAGACCGCGCCGGGGCGGAGGCGGGCGACGCAATCCTGACGGTACGCGGGCGGAGGCGGTCTGGTGAAATGTGTGCGCCATCACTCCCGCCGCCTCCGCCCATTTACAGTCAGCGATCCTTCACTCCATTCCCGCCCGCCTTCGCCCGCCGGGAATTGCGTTCAGGATGACCGTGTTTTTTTGGGCAGACAACCCGAGCTGCCTCCGCATCCGCGCGCGGACCGCGTGGCGTGCCGCGCCGGCACGCCACCTTTACCGCGAAAGATCCGACTGGCTGAGGATCTTGAACTGCTGCC
>JAYWEB010000159.1:0-4729 GCA_043779575.1 Chthoniobacter sp.
CGCGAGTCGTCGGGGATGACAAAGAAAAACTTCTTCGAGCTTTGCAGCGTTCCGACCACCGTCGTGTTCACGCGTTCGAGGATTTTCACCACGCGCCCCTCCTCCGTGCCGGGCCGCTGCTGGCGGCCTTCGTGCATCACGCGCGCCGTCACTTTGTCGCCGTGCATCGCCGTGCCGAGATTCACCGCCGAGATGAAGATGTCCTTTGCCCCCGGCGTGCTGCTGAGCAGATGCGCATTGCCGCCGGTGTGGACCTGGAGCGTGCCGGTGATGAGGTCGGCGGTCTGCGGCAGCACGTAGCGGTCGTCGCGGATGCGCGCGATCTCCCCGGCCTGCTCCATCTCGATAAGCATTTCCTTCAAAACGCCGCGCTTCTCATTCGGCCAGCGCAGCGCCTGGCTCAGCCCCACTTTATCGAGCGGGCGATAGCCTTTGGTCTGGAGTTGTCGGAGGATGCGTTCGCGCAGCGGCAGGGATTTCACGCCGCTTGCTTACACATTTTTTTCCCGCGAGGCGACGAAACTCTGCACCCCGGCGCGCGTCGCGGAGCGCCGCCGGCCGCCTTTTGAAGGAGGTAAGCATCCCATGAAATCGCTCCTCACCCTCCTGACGATCATCGCCCTTCCCGCCTGCACGGCGGTAGAGCGAAAATTCGATCCTCCTCCCGTGGCGGCGCCAGCCGCGGTCGATGATCCAGAGCTGGTCGCCAAGACCGCGCGCCAGCGTTTTGCAGTGCGGCGGTGCTCCGCCGCTTTTGGGATAACGGGCGCAGACGGAGCGGGACTGGAGCCGTGAGCACGCTCCACCCCAAAGCGCCAGAGCACTGGCGCACTACAAAACGCAGGCGCACGGCGGAGGGTGCATCCATTCGGGGGACGGCGGTCTTTACATCGCAGATGAAGCGCCGAAAATCCCGGCGCTTTTCGCCCGGTGTGCGGGCGTTCCTTTTTCGCAAATGAAAACTCTCAAAGTCGGCATCATCGGCGGCGGTCTCATGGGCCGCGAGGTGGCAAGCGCGATCGGGCGCTGGTGCGCGCTGGTGGATTTTCCGGTGCGGCTGGAGCTGGTGGCGGTGTGCGATCTGGTGGAGCTGGCGCGGGAGTGGTTCCGGCAGGTGCCGACGGTGCGGCTGCTCACGGCGGACTATCACGAGCTGCTGCGGAGCGACGTAGATTTTGTCTATGTGGCGGTGCCGCATCATCTGCACGAGGCGGTCTATCTCGACGTGCTGCGGGCGGGGAAGGATCTGTTCGCGGAGAAGCCGTTTGGCATCGATCTCGCGGCGGCGCGGAAGATTCGCAACACGGCGCGGGAGCTGGGGCGGTTTGTGCGCTGCTCGTCGGAGTTTCCGTTTCTGCCGGGGGCGCAAAAGGTGTGGCAGTTCCTGCGCTCGGCGGAGCTGGGGCATGTCCTGGAAATCCGCTCGGGGTTCTGGCACTCGAGCGATCTCGATCCGGCGAAGACGATCAATTGGAAACGGCAGAACCAGTTCTGCGGCGAGATCGGAGTGATGGGCGACCTCGGGATGCACGCGGCGCATCTCCCGCTGCGGCTGGGCTGGCGGCCCAAGCGCGTGTATGCGCAGCTCCAGAAAATCTATCACGAGCGCCCGGACGGAAAGGGTGGCATGGCGGCGTGCGATACGTGGGACAACGCGCAGCTCCACTGCGAAACGGACATCGCCGGCGCGGAGGTGCCGCTGCACCTTTCGACGAAGCGGCTCGCGCCGCACGAGATGAATACGTGGTTCATCGAGGTGCTCGGCACGGAGCGCGGCGCGCGCTTTTCGACGAAGGAGCCGAAGACGGTGTGGATCTTTGAGCGGCGCAAGGAGCAGGTCTGGGAGCGCTACGAGGTGGGGCTCGCGGCGAGTGCCTTTCCGGTGAGCAGCGGCGGGATTTTCGAGGCCGGTTTCAGCGATTGCTTTCAGCAAATGTGGGCGGCGTTCGTGGCCGAACGCGAGGGGCTGCTCGGCGGGCGCTTCGGCTGCGCGACGCCGGACGAGGCGGTGGCGAGCCACGAGATTTTTGCGGTGGCGCTGCGCTCGCATGCGGAGCGGCGCGCGGTGGAGATATAGAACGGATAATGCCCCGTTTTCGACGCCAGAGGGTTGGCGCGGAGAGTTCCGGGTAGCGCACGCGCCTGCGCGTGTTGGTGCCGGCGCCCCGCCGGCACGAACTTTGCCCGCGCGAGCCAGGCGCAGGCGTTTTGGCGAGGGCGCCAAAACCAGCACGCGGGGCGCGTGCGCTACCCGGAACAGTCGGCCTCGCGCTGACGCTGAAGTGTGAAAGAAGCGGGAAAGGACCGCAGGCGCGTGTTTTCTTGTGCCGTTGCGGGGGCCGCGTAGTCTTGCCGCCCATGCGTTTCCCCTACCTCTTCGCCTTCCCGCTGCTCGCGCTGACGCTGCCGGCCTGGGCCGCGGTGGAAATGAAGGAAGAGCCGGACAAAGTGCGCGTCGAGATCGGCGGACAGCTCTTCACCGAATACTGCTTCACCGGCGCACCGCACGTTTACTTCCACCCGCTCATCGGTCCCGGCGGGGCGCGGATGACGCGCGACTGGCCGATGCGGGACACGCCGGGCGAGGAGCACGATCACCCGCATCACCGCTCGCTGTGGTTCGCGCATGGGGCGGTCAATGGCGTGGATTTCTGGACCGAGGCAGCGCCGGGGAAGGAGGCAGCGAAAGCGCTGGGGCGGATCGAGCATGAAAAATTCCTCGAAGTGAAGGGCGGCGCAAAGGAGGGCGTGATCCGCGCCGCGCTCCGCTGGGTGGCCGCCGATGGGAGCGTGCCGGTGACGAGCGTGCAGACCTTTCGCGTGCAGGATGGCCCGGAGCGGATCATCGACTTCGCCATGACGCTCACCGCGGGGGAAAAAGACGTGACCTTTGGCGACACCAAGGAAGGTAGCATGGCCCTGCGCATCGCCGAATCCATGAGGCTGGTCGGCGCGGACAAAAAGCCGGGCGCGGGCAGAATCCTAAACTCGGCGGGCGACATGGACGGCAAGGTGTGGGGCAGGAAGGCGGCGTGGGTGGACTACGCCGGGCCGGTGGATGGCAAGCTGGTGGGCATCGCGATTTTCGATCATCCGCAGAACCCCCGGCACCCGACGCGCTGGCACGCGCGCGACTACGGGCTCTTCGCGGCGAATCCCTTTTGTGAGCGGGAAATGGACAAGACGCAGCCGGAAGGCGCGGGCGATTTCAAACTCGCCGCCGGCCGGAGCGCGACCTTCCAATACCGCATCATCCTGCACGCCGGCGACGCCGCGCAGGCGAAGATCGCCGAACGCTTCGCCGAATACGCAGCCGCCGCGAAATAATCACCCGGACGAAAACCGCGCGCGCCCTGCTGCGCGCCGCCGTTTTCGCCCCGGCACTTTTTGCGGCGGAGTTTGTCGAAACGGACATCGGCGTTTTCGGCGGCACGTCCGGCGGGATCGCGCGGCAGTAGGAGAATCCGCAGGCTTGGACCTGCGAGGCCAATTTCCGTCGTCCCTCCCGGACACCTCGCGCGCACTCCCTTGTTCCGAAGTGGAGGACTTCGGTAAAGACGCTCCCGGAGCCACGCCGTTGCGCGGCTGGAGCTGGCGGAGTTCACGCGCCGGACACCGGCCCCCCAACCATCCGGCATGACGAAGCCCTCAGTTCCGTCACGAAGGAGGTAGCGCAACCCAGCCGCCACCGGCATCCGCTGGCGGTTCAGCACCACGGACGTCCGCGGGAAGAGGATCAAGCTCTACTCATCATTTCACGACTGAGTAGGAACCGATGTTTTGAATAATTTATGTAAAAAAACTTGCTGTCCCCATTTTCGCATTCATTTTACGACAATCCGAAAACGGAAAAGGGGTGCCGTAAGTAGCGCCAGCCCCTGTTCCAGCCTCGACCGAAACTCAAGTTTCAAATAAAAAGCAAACCCAGAAAAAACAAAACCAATTAAAAAATGAAAAAAACAACGCAAATCATCCGGTGGGGACTTCCCGTCCTTGCCGCACTCGCCCTCGCTCCGGTTGCAAACGCGCTCGTCATCAACTACAGCGTTCACCACGCGGACGACGACGGCGTCGTTACTTCCGCGAACCTCTCTGGCCCCAACGGCGTCGCTGCCGGCGTTGAAACGTGGAATTTGCCTACTAGTAGTGGCGAGCCCTTGGTTACGCAAAGCAGCTTGCTCGACGCTGCTGGTGCCACTACCAGCGTAGGAGTCACCTTCGACACTTTGGGTGGCCCTGATGATTGGGGATATGGTTCCGATCTCAAGTTGCTCTGGAGATCCGGACGGGGATTTTACAACGGTCCGGGCAACAACGGGTCATTCTCGATCACCGGACTTGTCGCTGGCGATGTATACGATCTCTGGATCGCCACCTCTCACCTCTCTGGCGATGCCGCTAGAAATCTTGGTGATTGGACGACAGCCAACACAAATACGACCGGAGCATCCGTCGTGGTGAACAATACCGGCAATGAAACCAACGGGAGCACCTGGGTGGCGGGAGCCAATTACGTGCGTTTTGAGAATGTGGTAGTGGACGGGACCGGTAAAATCACGATGACCGAGCATGCAATTAACCCGAATCTTACCGACGCCCGGGTTGGTTTTAACGGCTTCCAACTTGTGAGCGCTGTGCCCGAGCCCTCCTCAGCACTGCTTGGTGGTTTTGGACTGCTCGGCCTCCTGCACCGCCGCCGCCGCGCCTGAGGTTTCTGAAGCAAAAGTAA
>JAYWEB010000160.1:0-4725 GCA_043779575.1 Chthoniobacter sp.
AAACCGGCTTTGATTTTTGGGTCCACGAAAGACACGAAAGGACACGAAAGGGGATCATCCTTTTCGTGTCCTTTCGTGTCTTTCGTGGACTCATCCCAATCATATTTTTTCGTCCGGCAGGAGCGTCGCAAACTCGAAATCGATCAGGCAAAAGCGCCCGTCCTGCGTGCGGTAGGTCACATTGCGCATCTCCGCGTCGTCGTGCTGCACGCCGTAGGGCAGGAGCTGGGCGAAAAGCTCCCGCGTGCGCGCTTCGTCGAGATGCTCCACGCGGCTCCCGCAGTTCGTCGTCACGATTTTCAACTGCCCCGCATCCGCCTCCAGCAGCCGCGGGACAAACGGGCACGCGCGCCCTTCGAGATAGCGCAGCACCTTCACCTCATTGGCAAACCGCGCGTCCGCCTTCGGCCCGCGGAACTGCTTGTACACCCGCCCATCGTAACCCACGCGAACCGTGGAGCGGAGGGTGTCTTTGACGATCGGCATGGGGCGAAAGTGGAAAGTCAGGAGAGGAAATTGGCGAGCTTTCCGTCGCAGGAATCGCGCGCTGCGTCACCCGCGCGTGAGGCGGCCGGACGCCTTCAGCGCTTCGTAGGCGGCGCGGCGCTTTTCGGCTTCGGCCTTGGCGGCGGCGACTTCGCGGGCGGCGGTCTGGGCGGCGCGCTCGGCCTGGGCTTGGGCGGCTTGGGCGGTTTTCTCGATGGTGGGGAGTTCCTGGCGAAGTTTGGCGGCGAGTTGGGCCGCGCTCTCGGTTTCCTTGCGGAACGCGGCGAGGATTTTTTCCGCGGTGGCGAGTTTCGCGGCGGCGGGTTTGGCGTCGGCCAGCGCGGCGTTGAGGGCTTCTTTGGCTTTCGCGACTTCGGCCTGCGCGGCTTTCGTGTCGGGCGCGGCCGGGCTGGCCGCGCCGCCTTTCGCGCCATCGAGCGCGGCCTGCGCGGCGGCGAGTTCGGGTTTGATGCCCTGCACTTTGGCGTCGGCCTCGGCATACTCGGGCGTGCCGGCGGTTTTTGTGGAGCGGTCTGCGCGGCGGCGGGCGATCTCGGCGGTGAGGTCGGCGACTTTTTTCGCGAGCGCCTCGGTGTTCGGAGCGTCCGCGGTTTTGGGAGCGGCGGTCAGCGCTTTGAGCGCCGCTTCTTTTTCTTTCACCGCGGTCCGCGCGGCCTCCACTGCGGTCTGCTTCGCGGTCATCTCCTGCTGGGCTTGGGCAAAAAAGGTTTCCCTTTCCTTGAGCTTCGCGGGCGCTTCGGCGGTGGTTTTTTGCGCGGCGGCGAGGTCGCCGCGGGCGCGCGCGACGGCGAGCGGCGCGTCCTTCGCCGCTTGCACCGAACTTTCATAAGCGGCCTGCTTCTCGGCGACCAACTGGCGCGCGTTGTGGACGCCTTGCAGCACTTGCGCGCCGCGCCATTTGTCCAGCTCCGCCTGCGCGGCGGTGATGTCCGCCTTCTTCATTTCCTCCGCCGCAGCCAGCTCGGCTTTGCCCTTCTCCTCGGCGGACGCAATCTGCTTTTCCAACTCCGCCACCGCAGCCTGCGCATCGGCAACCCGCTTCGCCGCCGCCGCGATCCGCTCGGCGATGGTCGGCGGGTTCGCGCTCAGCTCGCCGATGCGTTTGCCATCGAGCGACCACACGCGCACTTGCCCGCTCCAGTCGCCCGCGACCACGCGCTCACCCGCCAGCTCGGCGCGCAGCGCGATGTCGCCGAACGCTTCGCTCGCCATGAGTTGCTTGCCGGTCTGATCCCAGACGCGGACGATTTTGTCGCGCCCACTCGAGACGAGCCGGCCATCCGGGCTGAACGCCACGCTTTGCACGCCGCCCTTGTGCCCGCTCCAGCTCTTGATCTCGCGCCCTTCCTTCACGTCCCACAGCTTGATCGTCGCGTCCTCGCTCGCCGACGCCACGACGCCGGTCATGAACGACACGCCCGTGACCGCGCCCTTGTGCCCGGCGAGCACGTTGAACTCCTTGCCCTTGTCGCTCTCCCACACGATGACGCCGCCGTTGCGGTCGCCGCTGGCGAGCAGCTTGCCGTCCGGCGAGTAGGAAATCGCCGTCACCCAGTCGGTGTGCTTTTTGATCGAGTGAACGAGCCGGCCGTCTTTCGTCGCGTAAATTTTCACGAGCTTCGCCGGCCCGCCGAGCGCGACGAACTGCTGATCCGCGCTGATGTCGGCGGCGAGCACCTGGTCGAATTCATTGCCCACCGCCGCGATGCGCTCGCCCGTTTCAACTTTCCAAATGACGACCTTGCCCGACTTTCCGCCGCGCCCGCCGCCGGTCAGGATGAGCTGCCCGTTGCGGCTGAAACGGATGATCGTCGGGAAGCCCTCGGGGAAGGGGAGCATGCCGAGCGGTTCGAGCGTCTCGGTGTTGTAAAGCAGGATTTGTTTCTGCCCGCCGAGCGCCACCAGCGGAGCCCACGGGCTCGCGCCGAGCGCGGTGAGCGCGGTGGTTTTTTCCGTATGGACGACGGGGTCGAGCGGGAGTTCGCGCGGCATCGGCGGCGGGCCGTCGGGGCGCGTGAGGGAGACGACGGCGACCTGCACGTTGTTGGCTGCGACGGCGACGGCCTTGCCGCCGGCGGTTTCGAGGAGCTGGCCGTCGATCCATTTGCGCAGGATCGCGATTTCGCTGTCGGCGAGCTTGTCGCCTTTCGGCGGCATCTTCGGATCTTCCGTCTGCATCACGGACTTGATGAGCTGGCTGCCGCTGCCGTCGCCGGACTTGAGGACCTTGCCGTTTTCGCTGCCCTGCAACGCGCCTTGGTAAGTCGAGAGATCGAGGCCGGCCTTTTTCTTGTCGGGGTTGTGGCAGTTCAGGCAGGCGTTGCGGAAAATGGGGAGGATGTGGTCGTTGTAGTTGGGCTTGTCGGGGACTTGGGCGCGGGTGGTGAGTGCGAGCGCAGCGAGAAAAAAAGCCGTCATCCTGAGCGGAGCGGAGGCGGAAAGACGGGCGCAGCGCAGTCGAAGAACCTCTAACTTTTGCGGGCGGAGGCGGTGGGCGGTGGGAGCGTCAGCAGCGGCGTGCGCCTCGCGGCTCCGGCCAGCCGCCGCCTTCGCCCCCGCCGAATAGTTGGAGGTTCTTCGACTGCGCTTCGCCCCCACCTTCGCCCGCGGCGAAGCTCCGCTCAGGATGACGGGGAGGGATGCTTCGCCCATCGCGCGCTCAATGGTTGAACATGAATTCCTTCGCATTGAGCAGCGCCCAGAAGAGGTCGGTGAAAACGGCGGGCTGCTGGTCGGCGGTGCCCCACAGCGGCTCGAGCTTGGCGAGTTCCTCCTCGGTCGGCGGACGGCCCAGGCAGCGGAGGTAAAGCTCCTGCGCGATCGCGCGCGGCGATTTGTTTTCCTGCTGCAACTTTTTCACAACCCCGCCGGACGCGATCTTGTTCTCGATGGTCTCGCCGTTGAGGAAGTGCAGCGCCTGCGAAAGCGTCGGCCCGACTTCCTCGCGGGAGCAGATGTTCTCGCGGGTGGTGCGGCCAAACGTCGTGAGGAAGTAGTTCGTCGTGCGGCCGTCGGCGATCTCGACGGCGTGCGCGCCGGCGGGCAGGCCGCGGTATTTCTCCTTCGTCTCCGTGACCTGCGAGATGCAGTCGAGCAGCACCTCGGCGCGCATCCGGCGGATGGTCGCGTGGGCGAAATTGCGCTCATCGGAGCCGTTTGTTTCGTTGGGCCGCGTGCTCGCTTGATAGGTGCGCGAGGTGCAGATCTCGCGGACAAATTTGCGCATGTCGTAGTTGGACTCGATGAGCTTCCCGGCGAGCGCGGCGAGCAGTTCGGGGTTCGCCGCGGGGTTGGAGATGCGCCCGTCATCCACCGGCTCAATGATCCCGCGGCCCATGTATTGCGCCCAGATGAGGTTCGCCATGTGCCGCGCGAAGTAAGGATTCTCCGGCGACGAAAGCCACTGCGCGAGTGCCTCGCGGCGGTCGGTGCCTTTCGTTTCGGGGCTGTCGCCGCCGAGAAATTTCGGCGGCACCACGCGGTCGCCGAGCGGGTGCTTCGACTCGCCCTCGTGGCGGTCGAAGATGATTTTCTCGCGCGGGTCTTCACCGGGTTTGCGTCCGACCTGGGTGAAAAAGGCGACGAAGCCGCGGTAGTCGTCCATCGTCCAGCGGTCGAAGGGATGATTGTGGCACTGCGCGCACTGGATGCGGATGCCCATGAAAGCCTGCGCGGTGTCCTCGGCGAGCTTGAGCGGGTCGGTTTCGATCTGGAAATAATTCGCCGCCGGATTTTCCAGCGTGCTGCCGGTCGCGCCGATGAGTTCGCTCGCGATGACGTTGATCGGGACGTTCTTCGCGAGCTGGCCGTGGAGCCAGTCGTAGTATTTCAGCGCGGACTTGTAGCCGCCGTTGTTTTGATCGGACCGGATCTGCAGCAGCTCGCTCCATTTCAAGGCCCAGAGGTCGGTGAACTCATTTTTGGCGAGCAGCTCGTCCACCTTTTTCTCGCGCTTCTTCGGGTCGGTGTCGGCGGTGAATTTCTCCACCTCCGAGGTCGTGGCGAGCACGCCGGTGATGTCGATGTGCGCGCGGCGGAGGAAGGTCGCGTCGTCGCAAATCTCCGACGGCGTGATGCGGAGATCGCGCAGTTTTTTGTCCACGAGCTGGTCGATGAAATTGCGCTCCTCGACCTGCGGCCACGCGAATTTCAAATCCTTCGGAATGACGATGACCTGCGCCACGACGGTGTGCGTGGCGAAGCGCGCCATGACGAACG
>JAYWEB010000161.1:0-4723 GCA_043779575.1 Chthoniobacter sp.
CCGCCGCGCGCAGGTTTTGGAAATCGTCGCGAAAGCGCTGGGCTTCGGCCTGGAGTTGGGTGGGATCGCTCATGCCGCGAGCAAAGCGCGGCGGGCGCGGCGCGTCGAGCACATGTAGCCAGCGTTGAGCGCTAGTTGGGCGGCGGCGGGAGCGAAAACTCTCCCTGTGCAGGATTCTCCAAACGTCCTGGCGTAAATCCGTCGCTGAGTAACAACACTCTTACCTGCGCGTGCCCAGCATCCCGCAGACGTTCGGCCAAGCGCCAAAGCGTGTTGCGATCTTCCGTCAGGATAACTGGGATATTTTCTTCCGCAGCCTGCGCCATGATCTTCAAGTCGTTGATCACAATGGGGCGACGGTCCTCCTGCGGGACAGCATTCCCCTCGCGCAGCGCACGGAACAAAGCCGCTGCGCGAATGGCATGAGGCAGATTGTAGGGTTGAATCCGAAAGTTTTGGAGCGGCAGGTCGCTCACCGGCTGGCCAACTTCAAATTCGCCCGCTGCTATTGCCGAAAGCCACATGGGAATACGCGACGCCAGACAATGCCGAAAGTATTCCACCGCCACTGCATGATTCGCTCGCTCGGGATCGGCGAAAGAGATCAGGAAACTGGTGTCCAAAGAGACTTGAACCATACCTACGAGTTTCCCCGCATCGTTTCCACCCACCCCGTGGCTGAGCGCACGTCCCGCCAGGCATCGCGACCCTTCTGCCAGAGGTTCGCCAGAGCCCGCTCATCGGTGTCACTTTCCTGGGGGAGAAACTGAATCAGGCGTATGTCCCGTAGATCGTGCGTGCGCAGATGTTGTTCTGCCTGCACGCGCAATGTTACGAACTTGTAGAGCAGGTTGTCCTTTTCGCCGGCAAGTTGCGCCTTGGTAGCATCTACCTTAATCGTCTCTCCAGAATCCGTCAGCACGAGATGCACATTAGGATCCTGCTTCCCTCCCGCATCCACAACCTGACCAGTAAGGTATTTCTCCACACTCACCCAAGCGTCTTCGCCTTTGTGCTGGAATTGGCTTTCATTCGTCACCCGCAGCGCCGCGGCACCAACCTCGGCCCGAATTAGGTAGCACCGGCTCGGTGCGGCGTGCGCGCGGTCCTGCCATGCCTCGATAATTTTCGCGCGGCTCGGCTGCAACTGGTCAAGATCTCCCGTTGCCCCCAGCTTCGCAAAATCAGCCCTCACATCGGCGGCGAGCAGTTGGGCCACCATAGTCACGATCTTTACGGAACCATCCTCGATACGAACTCGCGAACCGCTCAGGCTTGCGCCGGGCACGTCGCCCTTGATGAGCTTCTCCACATCCGCGAGAAAACTGCGCAACGTCGGAAGATCGACCGTCTCCGGAGTCAACCGCTGGCCTCCGATCGTATCGTCGAGCGCAAACTCTAGGGTGGACAGGTCGCTGGGCATACTCGTTGTCGGCAATCTGGCGTTCGACCACCTAAGTCACAAGCACCGAGTGGCGGATGAACGGTGGCGCATCACGTCTTCCACGCGAGAACAGGCGAGATCTTCATCGAGCAGAAGTGAGGTCGATCTTATTCGACCCTTTCACGGCTTTGAAGCGCCGCGAAAACTCAATCAATTCCGCCACGCGCCGGAGTTTTTCGGCGTAGGGGAGGCGGGCGAGGGTTTTTCGCATGTCGGCGGTCATGGCTTGGGCAGGCTCTGGTGGTGGCGTGAAATCGAGCGGAATCACCGGTAAACATCACGGCGATGGCGGACGCGGTTAATACGAATGATGCGGATTTCGTCGGCAATTTCGTAGAGGACGCGATAGTCACCGACTCGAATCCGCCAGTCATGCTTGCTGCCCGCCAGTTTCTTTGAGCCGGGAGGACGGGGATTGGATTCAAGGACTGAAATGGCAGAGATGACGCGGTCGTGAACTTCTGCGGAGAGCCGACGAAGATCCTTTTCCGCCGCCCGCTCGATGACGATTTCAAACACGAGTTTTGCGACGTTCGGCGAGGTAGTCTTTCAGCGGGCGGTAGGCGAG
Organism: Chthoniobacter sp.; assembly: GCA_043779575.1. GTDB lineage: Bacteria > Verrucomicrobiota > Verrucomicrobiia > Chthoniobacterales > Chthoniobacteraceae > Chthoniobacter. The sequence continues at coordinate 2,013 of JAYWEB010000161.1, forward strand.
CGGCTTGGTGCGGGCCTTTTTCAGATAAGCGGCGTCCTCCGCATCCTCCAGACGTTCGAGCAGAGCCTCATACTCCTTGATTGGCAGAATGACGGAAACGGGCTTGCCGTGTCGCGTAATCACTTCGGGTTCTTTGGCGAGTGTGCTCATGGTCGTATCCTATACCTGACTCGCGCTTTCGCGTAAACCTCCGCGCGCGAATCACGTCTTCCACGCGAGGATGCCGATGCCGGCGAGGATGAGCGAGCCGCCGATGGCAAACTTTGGCGTGAAGGGTTCGTGCAGCAGCCAGAACGAAAGCAGAAGCGTGACGACGATGCTGCCTTTGTCCACGAGGGCGACGAAGGAGACGGTGCCGGTCTTCATCGCGCGGTAGTAGAAGATCCACGAGAGCGAAGTGGTGAGGCCGGAGAGGGCGAGCAGGGCGAGGTCGCGCGGGCGTGCGGCTTCGAGGGCGGCGATGGGGCGGGCGTTGGTCCAGATGAGGGCGTTGAGGAGGACGAGGGTGAAGACGACGCTGGTGCGGAGCGCGAGGCTTACGTCGGGGCCGAGGTTTTTCATGCCGGACTTGGCGAGCACGGAGGTGAGCCCGGCGAAGAGCGCGGCGAGGAGGGCTTGGATTTTCCAGGGTTGCATGGTGGTGGGTTTAGGCGGCGGGGCGGTTTGAAAAACAAACGGTCATTCTGAACGGAGCGCCGCGTGGGCGAAGGCGGGGCGGCGCGCAGTGAAGAATCGCTGAAAGTAATGGGCGGAGGCGGTCTGGTGAGATGTGCGCGCGATCACTCCCACCGCCTCCGCCCGCGTTACAGTCAGCGATTCTTCGCTGCGTTCCGGTCGCAAAGCCTCCCGGAACTCCGTTCAGAATGACGGCGTGTTTTTGGATGGGCGTCATCTCACTGTTTGTCATCGTCCTGCCGTTTGCGCTTGCGGGCGAGGAGGCGCTCGGTGGTGGATTGCTGGTCGTCTGGTTTTTCTGATTCCGATTTCGCGTTGGGCTGCGAAGGCTGTGTGGAAGCCGGTTTCGCGGCGGTCGATGGCATGCGACGCGGTGGCAAAATGACCGGCGCAGGACGCACCTCGCGCTCGGTTTCCAGCGTGGCTTTCACCTGTTGTTTGCGCTGCAAAAGCGCGCCCATCGTCTCGCCACTCGTTGCGGTTTTGCGGCGGAAGAGGAAATCGCGGATGACGGTCCAGTCGAGCTGGATGCGGCGGATGCCGACGTCGAGCGGGATGAGGCAGGCGAGGAGAATGAGGAAGAGGTCGGCGACGGGGCGGGAGCTTTCGCGGGAGGTGCGGGCGGGGTGGTAAAGGTCGAGGTCGCCGGCTTTGAGGACGCGGCCGCCGGTGCGTTCGGCGATTTGTTTGAGCAAAATCGGGTCGCTCCGAAACTTCAAATACTCGGGCGAATACGGCACGGCGAATCCGCCGACGGCCTGCTCGGGGCGCTCCTCGCTGCCGGCGCTCGCGGCGGCGGCGATGACCTGGTAGCGCCCTTTGCCCCAGAGCGGAAACTGCCCCTGATAACGCCGCGGCCCGATCTGCCGCAGCGGCACGCTCACGCTCTCGCCGCGCGGCCCGGAGACGCGCGCCTCCATTTCGAGAAAGCGCTCGGCACCGGCGAAATCCTCCACGGAAATCACGCCGCTGCTGCCCGCCGGAAACGCGCGCAGGCGCAGGTCGGTTTTTTGTTCGACGCGCGAAATCTCGGTGACGAGCTGGCGCACGAACGCGCGGAATTTGTCCCACTCCAGCCAGTCCTGCGCCCACGACGGGCCGAGGTCGCTGGTCCACGCGGCGCTCATGCCGAGGCCGAAGCGCCATGTCGCGAGGAGTGGATCGGTTTCGCCGGGCTCCGTGTTGGTCGGCGGCACGCGGAGCAGCGTGGCGGCGCGCGGCTTGATCGTGGTCAGCACGTAGCCGCGCAGCGCGGGCAGGGCGTCGATGCCTTTGAGCACGGGCGACGGAAACCCGGCCTCGGGCGTGAAGACTTTGTTTTGCAGCATCGAGCGCTTCAGCGTCTTCGCCTCCTTGATGAAAATGCTCGGCAGTTCGTTTGGGTTTTGCGGGAAATAATAGCGCCCGCCGGTGGTCGTCGCGATCGACTGCATGATCGAAATGTCCTGCCCGCCGTGCGGGTTGATCGCGATCATCGAGACGCTGATTTTTGAATCGACGAACTGCTGCACGAGCGCCGGCGTGGGCGGCGACGGATCGCCGTCGCTGATGACGATGAGGTGCTTTGCGGCGGCATCGCTTTTCTGCAAACCGGCGAGACCCATCTGCATCGGCGTGTTGAAATCCGGCATGTCGCCGGGCTCGGCTTTGTTGATGAGCTGGACGAGCCGCTCGTATTCGGCGGCGGGCGTGAGCGGGAAAATCCAATTGTAACCATTGTTGCCGCCGCCATTGCCCCAAGTGTAGGCGATCAGCCCCATTTCATCCTGCGCGCCGAGCACGCGCATCGCCTCCTTCGCCATGCGCTTCGCCCACGTATTGCCCTCGGCGAATTCGCAGGTGTGGAGCACCACTGCGAGCGCGCCTTTCGGTAGCACTTTCTTCTGCTTCACGTCCATCTCCACGGGCAGCGCCTCCTCGATCGCGCTGCGGTGAAAACCGCCCGGCCCGTAGCTGTTCGGCCCGCCGAGCATGAGGAAGCCGGTGCCGTTGTTATAGACGGAATCGCGCAGCGCCTGCATCTGCACGGGGTCGAA
>JAYWEB010000162.1:0-4698 GCA_043779575.1 Chthoniobacter sp.
ACGAGCAGCCAGGCCAGCAGGGCAAAGAAGCTCGCGAGGCTGTCGGCGCGGCCCGAGATGTAGGCGACGGCGGCGTTGTGGATGGGATGAACGGTCCAGATCAGCGCCAGCATCCCGGCGGTCAGGTTATTCGCCCGCGGACCCATCCGCGCCGCGCCGCCCAGCATGCCGGGGAGTAACTGGCGGAGTAACTCAAACAGGAGGACGCCGCTGCCACTGTGGAGCAGGATATTCGTCAGGTGATAACCCACGGGGTCTCCGCGCCACAGCCAGTAGTCCAGCATGTAGGACCAGTTCTGGATGGGTCGGTAGTAAGTCGAGAAGGAGTCAAAGAAAAGGTAGTGGCGGAAGACTTCCCACCCAAAGACGGGACTGCGGAAGAAGGGGTTCTCCCGAACGAGATAGTAGTCGTCCCAGATCAGGTCGCCGCCCAGTGCCGGAGCGTAGATCAGTCCGCCGGCGACGAGGCAAAGCAGCCATGAGCCGAGGCGCGAGAAGCGCGCGCTCAGGCAGGTCGCGAGGATTCTAAGCGGGAGGGAGCTGCGCATCCGGGCGGCGGGAAAGTGGTGAACTGGAACCGACGAAGAACATGGGTCGGCTCCTTCCTTAGCTAGTCGGGTGCCGCCGGGGGTGCCGTCGTCAGCGTGAGGAGGCGGGGGCGAAACGCAGTGAAGAGCCGAGTCCGCGAAACAGCGCCGGGGCGGAGGTGGGCGGCGCAATCCTGAAAGTAACGGGCGGAGGCAGTCTGGTGCGGGACACGCGCCATCACTCACGCCGCCTCCGCCCGCGTGCAGTCACCGATCCTTCGCTCCGCCTTTGTCGCAAAGCCTCCAAAGGCTTTGCTGAGCCGCAACCATGCGTTGAATTCCTCCCCTAACCCCGAACGCCGCGCTTGGAGGCCAACGGCCTCACCTATGCCAGCCCAGGGCAACGCCTTGGGAAAAAGTGAAAGAACGAGCCAGCCCTGAAAGGGCGACACAAAATGGGGCGCACGATTCTGTCCCGCCCTTTCAGGGCTCGCTCGCTCTGGATGTCGTTCCCAGGGCGTTGCCCTGGGCTGGCATGGGTGAGGCCGTTGGCCTCGAAGCGCGGCGTTCGGGTTAAACGCAGAGACGCAGAGGCGCCGAGGTTGCGAAGAAAGATTGTCCGGCACAAACTCACCCTCCTGTCGGTGCCCGCTCCCGCTGCCGCCTCTGCGTCTTCTGCGCCTCTGCGGTAAATCCCCGACCGAACTGCATGGATACGGCTCAGAATGACGGCAATATTTTTCACCGAGGCCCCCCGCCACCCCCAAAAAAGCAACCGCCCTCCCGCAGAGCGGGAGGGCGGCAGTAACTTTACTAACTCAATTAAGACTCAGAACCCGATCAGGGGTAGAAGGGCGACCAGAAGTCGCTTGGAGCCACGTCGGAGAGCTTGTTGAACGTGGTCGAGGAGAGCTTCGGAATGTAGTCCACCGAGAAGGTGCCGGCATTGCCTAAGGCCGTGCCGAGAAGGTCGGTGCCGCCGGAATTATAAATGATGGAGCCTCTCTTCACGTAGGCCTGGATGTCCGTCCAGTTGACGGTCGCGCCGCCGGACTTGTTGGCTTCGATCCCATACTGGTCGATCGCCGAGTCAATGATGCGGAGATCTTCGAGGATGCGGGTGGCCTGCGAGCGCTTGCGGGCCCGGAGGAAGTTTGGCACAGCGATCGCCGCAAGGAGGGCGATGATGGCCACGACGATCATGATTTCCACGAGGGTAAAGCCCCCGCGATTCTTATTTAGTTTCTGCAACATAGGATTTTGAATGATTTCGGTTTGTTTTGTTTGTTGTGATTTGCGAATCGCTTCGCAACTGTTGCCGCTTCTTTAAGCAGCGGCGATGCCAGCCGGGCTTTCTGTTTGTATAATTCCCATAAAACTGTGCCCTTCTCTGTCCCGCCTCTGATTTTCCCGCTCCGGCGGACCGCATGACTGCGCGCCGCTTTCTCCCGGCCGGGGTTTTCGTTCTCGCATTTGCGATCCGGCTTCTCGTTTTGATTCAGTTCTCCCAGTCGCCGCATTTCATCCCGGACGGCGACGACATGAAATTCTACAGCGACTGGGCGCTGCGCATCACGCACGGCCAGTGGACGGATCACAAAGCCTTCTACGGCCTGCCCGGCTACGCCTTCTGTCTCGCCGCCATCTACAAAGTCTCGGGCGGCCTCGATCCCTTCGCCGCCGGGCTTCTCCAGGCGCTGATGGATGCCGGGGTGGCGACGCTGATCTATCTGATCGCGCGCACCGTTTTCGCCCCGACGGCGGAGGAAAAGGACGACCGTCTGGCGGCGGCACGCCCGCAGGTGATCGGCGCCGGGGCGGCGCTGGCGTGGATGGGCTTCGCTCCGGCGCAGGCCTTTTCCATGATCCTGATGCCCACGATCTGGCTGGTGCTGGCCTATTACCTCGCCGTGTGGTGGGCGGTGAAAACGCAGCGCTCCTCGTGGTGGAAACCGTGGCTCGCGCTCGGCGTCTTTGCCGGCGCAGTCGCGATGCTGGTGGCCACGATCCTCTTTGCCGTGCCGCTGCTGCTCGCGGCGATTTTTCTCTCCGTGGAGCGCGGCGCACCACTCCGCGCGCGGCTGCCGAAGATCGCCGCCGCCGTGCTCGCGCTGGTCGGCGGGCTGTATCTCGGAGCCGCGCCGGCGTGGCTGCACAATTACTTCGTCGCCCACGAACCGGTGATGCTGTCGGCGCACAGCGGGATCAATTTCTGGGTCGGCAACAACCCCACGGCCAATGGCTATCCGAAGATGCCGCCGGGCATCCGGTCGTCGCAGGAGGGCATGCTCCGGGACTCGATCACCGTGGCGGAAAAAGCGATGGGCCAGCCGCTGACCCGCGCGGAGGTTTCGCGGTTTTGGTCGGCGAAAGCGAACGCCTACATCCGGGAAAACCGTCCCGCTTGGCTGCGGCTGATGGCGGTGAAATTCGGGAATTTTTGGAATGCGTTTCAATACGACGACGTGGGCGCGATGAAGCGGTTGAGCGACGACGGCGTGCTCCCGCCGGGGTTGCGTTTCGGGCTGATCGCCGCGCTCGGGCTCGCGGGGATGCTCCCGGCGATCGGGCTTTTTCCGCGCTCGCGCTGGGTCGCGGCGGCAGTGGTGCTGCACATGTGCGCCCTGCTGCCGGTGTTCGTCACGGAGCGTTACCGGCTGGCGGCGGTGCCGGGGTTGATGGTCCTCGCGGCGTTCGGGCTGTGGCAGCTCTGGGCCGATCTCGTGCGCGGCCGGTGGCTCGGGGCCGGCGCTTACCTCGTGGTCGCCGCCGGCACGGCGACTTTCGTTTCCATCCCGCGCACCGAGCCGGGGCTGTGGTCGCTGGACTTCTACAACGCCGGCATCCGCAGCCTCGCCTCCGGCGACCTCGCGCTCGCGGAGCGGAACTTCGCCACGGCCTATGCCTACGTGCCCGACAATACCGAGGTGCGCTTTGCGCTTGGCAATCTCTGGCTCGAAAAAAGCAATCGCCTCCTCGAACCGAAAGCCCGCGCCATCGCCCGCGCCCGCGCGAAGGATTTCTACAAGCGCACCCTCGAACTCAATCCGCGCCACCCCAGCACGCTGAGCAATCTCGGCGTGCTCGCGCTGGAGGAGGAGCGGTGGGAGCTGGCGGAAAAATTCTTCGCGAGTTCCAGCGAAGCCGAGCCCGATGACGCGAAAACTTTCTACCTGCTGGCCCGCGCCCGTTTTGCCTCCGGCAAGATCGACGCGGCCAAGTCCGCGCTCGGCAAGGCGCTGGAAATGCGCCCGCGCCAAAAGGAGTTTCTCGAACTCCGGGACAAACTCGCTAAGCCGCCTGGCGCAGCGGAGCCGCCTCCCGCGGAGCCGCCGGCCCCGTAGCCAGCGTGAAGCCCGCGGCTTTCGCGTCGCGGTCGAACATTTTCACGGTATCGAGCGAAAGCTCGTCGAGATCGCGCCCGCACATGGCGATGGCTTTGTGCAAAATGTCGTGCGGCACGGTGACGATGTGCGCGCCGGCTTCGTCGGCTTGGAAGATATTCAGCACCTCGCGCACGCTCGCCCACAGGACCTCGGCTTTGGGCAGGTCGCGCAGGATCGCGTGGCTCGCGCGGACGATCGGCAGCGGGTCGCGGCCCGTGTCGGCGATGCGCCCGGCGAAAATCGACACCACCGCCGGCACCTCCGCGACGAGCGCGCCGGCCACCTGCTCGATCTGCCGCTCGGAGAGAATCGCCGTCACGTTCAGGCGCACGCCGTCCATCGCGAGATCGTGCATCAGCCCGACCGCCGACTCCCCCGCCGGACTGAGCACCGGGATTTTCACGTACACATTTTCCTGCCAGTCGCGCATCCGCAGCGCCTGGCGCCGCATCTCGGCGAAATCGTCGGCAAAGACCTCAAAGGAAATCGGCTTTTGGCGGACCGTCTGGAGCACGTCCCTGGCAAACGCCTCGTAGTCCGTGATGCCCGCCTTTTTCATCAGGGTCGGGTTGGTGGTCAGGCCGTGGATGAGCGGATTCGCGTAAAGGTCGAGCATCCCGGCTTTGTCGGCACCATCCGCGTAGATCTTGGTTTTCAGCGAGCGCAGCGAGGTCATGCGCGGGATTTCAGCTACTCGCATGCCAGCGGTGGGGTGGGGGGTGATTGGTGATGGGTTGGGGCGGAGCTAAAAAATACGCGGTCATTCTGAACGGAATTCCCGGCGG
>JAYWEB010000163.1:0-11748 GCA_043779575.1 Chthoniobacter sp.
TTTAGCCTCGGAAATCTTCGCACCTTTGACATATCTGTTTTTCATTCTCTTTGAGCACTTTATCCATACTGGTCCCCTCTTGTTCTAGGCAAGCCCCTAGGATAAATTGCCAACACCGACGCATCGAACGCTGGGGGTCTGGTGCCAAAAAAATGCGAGGCAGGCTGGTGGCCTGCCTCGCGGATTTTGGTTAAGGGTGGTGGGTGCGGTTAGAAGCCGAAGATGAAGGACAGCGGCGATCCGTGGCGACGGGTTTCGCGGCAGCGCGGGCGGTCATCGTTGTCGTAGGAGCGATAACGCACCGGGGGCGCTTCGCGGTAGTAGGTCGGCCGCTCCTCGTAGTATTCCCGTTGAGGGCGATAGGCTTCGCCATAGACGGGATGTCCACAGCGGTCGTATCCAAGGAACACACGCTCGTGGCAATCCGCGCTCGCGGTCGGAACCAAGGCCGTCAGGCCGGTAAAGAGAAGTGAGGCAATGAGGAGTTTTTTCATAGTTGCAGATTCCGACGCGACCTTCCGCGGACCTATTCACGTTCTCGCGAGAAATTTTGCAGCGGTCTGTTTCGATCATCGGAAGTGTGCGTGCGCTTGGCTGAGCAGCGGAAGGCCATCCGCCCTTCCGCCACGGCGTTCCGCTGGCGCTTGTGAATGCGATTCAGTTTGCAAACCGGCCCGCGCGCCTGCGTCCGCACTGGCCGAAATGTTCCCTCGCTTTCGAGCTTCCCTCGCCTGCACGCCGCGTGAATGTTCGCCGCCCGCCATGCCCGATCCCATCGCCAGCGCCACCGAACTCACCGTCCGTTACGGTCCGCACACTGTGCTCGACCGTGCCACCATGGCGGTGGAGGAAGGCGAACGCATCGGGCTCGTGGGGCGCAACGGCTGCGGCAAATCCACCTTCCTGCGCATCGCCGCGGGCGAGTTGCCGCCGGACTCGGGGATGTTCACGCGCCGCCGCGATCTGATGACCGGCTGGCTGCCGCAGGCGTTCGCGCTGGACGAGGACGCCACGGTTTTCGCCAATATCGAAGCGGGTGCGGCGCACATTCTGGCGCTGCTGGCGGAGTATGAAAACACGCCCGGCGAGCATCCGCGCAGCTCGGTGCTGCTCGATCAGATCAACCACTTCGACGGTTGGGATCTGGACCGCCGGATTGAAAGTCTGGCCACGCATCTCCACGCGCCGGATCGCGACCGCACCGTCTCCACGCTGAGCGGCGGGGAAAAGCGCCGCGTGGCGTTGTGCCGCGCGCTCGTGGCGCGGCCGGACTTTCTCATCCTTGATGAGCCCACGAACCACCTCGACACGGAGTCGATCGAGTGGCTCGAAGACTTTCTCTCGCGCTATCCCGGCGCGTGTCTCTTCGTCACGCACGACCGCTATTTCCTCGACCGCATCGCCACCCGCATCGTCGAGCTGACGCGCGGCGGCCTCCTGTCCTATCAAGGCAGCTACAACGATTTCCTGATCGCGAAGGCTACGCGCACCGCCGGGGAGGAGGAGCAGGAGCGGAAGCGGCAGAAGTTTCTCAAGCACGAGCTGGAGTGGGTGCGGAAAGGGCCGCGCGCGCGCCGGACGAAGAGCGTGGATCGCATTGAGCGTTATTTCGAGGAAGCGGGGAAAGACGGGCCGGAGCAGGAGCTGGATGTGGAGTTGATCATCCCGCCCGCGGCGAAGTCGTCGAACCGCGTGATCACGCTCACCGATGTCGGCATGGAACTCGGCGGGCGCGTGCTCTTTGACTACGTGAACCTGGACCTGCCGATGGGGATGCGGCTGGGCATCGTGGGGCGCAACGGCGTGGGCAAATCCACGCTCCTGAAAATCATCATGAGCGAACTCGTGCCGACGCACGGCAAGGTCGAAATCGGCGCGCGCACGCAGGTCAATTACGTGGATCAAAACCGGCTGGTGCTCGACGAGGACAAGACCGTCTGGGAGGAAGTCGGAGAAGGCGGCGAGCATGTCCGGCTCGGCGACGAAACCCTTTCGCTGCGCGCCTATCTGCGGCGGTTTCTTTTCACGGACGACCGCATCAATTCCAAAATCCGCCTGCTCAGCGGCGGCGAGCGCAGCCGCGTGATTTTGGCGAAGGTTTTGAAACGCGGCGGCAACGTGCTCATCCTCGACGAGCCGACCAATGACCTCGATCTCGCCACGCTGCGCCTGCTCGAAGAGGCGCTCGTGCTCTTCAAAGGCAGCGTCATCGTGGTCAGTCACGACCGCTATTTTCTCAACCGCGTCTGCACGCACACGATGGCTTTTGAAGGCGACGGTGTGGTGACGATGAACGCCGGTGCCTACGACTACTATCTCGAGAAACGCGCCGCGCGCCGGGCCGTGCCCGCGCCGGCTCCGGTGGCGAAAGCCGCGCCGGCCGCGAAGACGGAAAAGGCGCGCAAGCTCAGCTACAAAGAGGCGCGCGAACTGGAGACGATCGAGGCCGACATCCTCGCCGCGGAGGAGAAAGCCGCGCTCATGGAAACAGCGCTGGCCAGCCCGGATTTCTACGCCAAGAACGGTCACAACTGGGATGCCTTTGAAGCCCAGCTCGAAGCCGGCAAAGCCGCGGTCGCCCGGCTTTACGCGCGCTGGGAGGAGCTGCAGCGGATCGCGAATGGGTGAGCGGGGACGGGGAGTGTGTGCAGTTTTCAGTATTCAGTGTTCAGTGAGCCGCGCCGCCGAAAAAACTGCTCACTGAATACTCCGGCCCTCCCGATGACCCCGCCCGCCCCATTTTCCACGCCCGAACTCCTCGCCCCCGCGGGTGGCTGGGACTGCGTGCGCGCGGCGGTGGCGAATGGCGCGGACGCGGTTTATTTCGGGCTGCCGAAATTCAACGCGCGGCTGCGGGCGGACAATTTCACGGAGGCGGAGTTGCCGGAGGTGGTGGCGTTTTGTCATCGGCACGGGGTGAAGGCGTATGTCGCTTTCAACACGCTGGTTTTTACCGGCGAACTCGACGCGGCGGCGGAATACCTGCGCCTGCTGAGCCGCGCAGGCGTGGATGCGCTCATCGTGCAGGATGTGGGGCTGGTGCGGCTGGCGCGGGCGATCACGCCGGAGCTGCCGATCCACGCGAGCACGCAGATGACGATCACCTCGCCGGAGGGCGTGACCTTTGCCAGGGAGCTGGGCATCGAGCGCGCGGTGCTGGCGCGGGAGTTGTCGCTGCGGGAGCTGGCGAAATTCGGGGACCGGGAAACGGCGCTGCCGCTGGAGGTGTTCGTGCATGGGGCGTTGTGCGTGGCGTATTCCGGGCAGTGTCTGACGAGCGAAGCGCTCGGGCAGCGGAGCGCGAATCGCGGCGAGTGCGCGCAGGCCTGCCGGATGCCGTACGAGCTGGTCGTGGACGGGGCGGTGCGCGATCTGGGCGACCGGCGCTATCTGCTTTCGCCCCAGGATCTGGCGGCGGTGGAGGAAATCCCCGCGCTGCTGAAACTGGGTGTGGTCAGTTTCAAAATCGAGGGCCGGCTGAAGACGCCGGAGTACGTGGCGGCGGTGTGTCAGGTGTATCGGAAAGCCATCGACGCCGCGCTCGCGGAGGTGCCAAACACGCCGGATCGCCACCAGCTCGAGATGGCGTTTTCGCGCGGGCTTTATTCCGGCTGGATGCACGGGGTGAACCATCAGGAGCTGGTCTCCGCGCGATTCGGAAAAAAGCGCGGGCCGCTGGTCGGGCGGATCGCCGGCGTGGGTCGGGACTGCGTGGAGCTGGCACCGGAGATCGCGCTGAAGCTCGGCGACGGCGTGGTTTTCGACACCGGCGGCGATACCGACGCGGAGCAGGGCGGGCGGATTTTCGGGATCAAAGGCGGGCGCTATTTTTTCCAGCACGGGCACATTGATTTTGCACGGCTGAAGCCCGGCGACCGCGTGTGGAAAACGGACGACCCCGAGCTGAACAAGCGGCTGCGGCAGTCGTTCGCCGGGAAGATCGAGCCGCGGCGGCGGGTGGTCGTGGATCTGCGCGTGAGCGGGCGCGCGGGGGAGGCGTTGGTGGTGCTGGGGAGCGCGCGCGTCCCGCGTGCTGGCGAAGGCGTCCCGCCGGCGCGAACTTTCGCGGACGTCCCGCGTGCTGATCACGTCCAACCTTCACGCGGAGCCTTGGGAAGTTCGTCGCAGCGGGACGCCGCGACCAACACGCGGGACGCGTGTGCTCCCCGGATGGTGCGCTCCGCGCTGCCGCTGCAGGCCGCGCGGACTGCCCCGCTGACGGCCGAAAAACTGCGCGAGCATCTCGGGCGGTTTGGCGAAAGCGGCTACGTGCTCGGGGAGTTTGCGAATGATCTGGAGGGCGGCGTGATCCTGCCGATCGGCGAGATGAACCGGCTGCGCCGCGAACTGGTTTTCCAACTCGATGCCGCCCGCGCCGTGGTGCGCGCCGAGTCGGCGGATTCGTGGCGCGAGGTTTTCCAAAGTAGCGCGCGCTTCCAGCCCGCAGTCCCCACGCACGGCGGGCTGGAAGCCCGCGCTACTTTGCGCGTGCTGTGCCGGTCGATGGACCAACTCGACGCCGCGCTGACGTGCGGCGTGTCAGAAGTGTATGCCGACTTCGAAGACATCCGCCGCTACCAGGACGCCGTCGCCCGCGTGCGCGCGGCGGAAAACGGCGCGCAGATTTTTCTCGCGACGCCCCGGATTCAAAAAGCCGGCGAGCTGGGCTTTTTCAAGCTCATCGAAAACACCGCGCCCGACGGCGTGCTCATCCGCAACCTCGGCGCGATCGCCCATTTCGCCGCCAGCCCGCTGCGGAAAGTGGGCGACTTTTCCCTCAACGTCGCGAACCCGCTGACCGCGCAGCATCTCATCCGCGCGGGCCTCGAGCGCGTGACCGTGAGCTACGACCTGAACATCGCCCAGGTGCTCGACCTCCTCGCCGCCGCGCCGCCCGCGTGGTTCGAGCTGACCATCCATCAGCACATGCCGATGTTTCATATGGAGCATTGCGTGTTCGCGGCGTTTTTGTCGAAAGGGAAGGACGCCACGGACTGCGGGCGGCCGTGCGAAAAGCATCGCGTGAGCCTGCGCGACCGCGTGGGCATGGAGCACCCGCTGCGCGCCGATGTGGGCTGCCGCAACACGCTTTTCAACGCCGTCCCGCAGACTGGCGCGCGCTTTTTTGCCCAGCTCGAAAGCGCCGGCCTGCGCGACTACCGCATCGAGCTGCTGGAGGAAAACGCGGACGAAGCCGCCCGCGTCATCCGCGCCTACCAGACGCTGTTCAGCGGTGAGCGCGGCGGCGAAGATCTCTGGCGCGACCTGCGCGCCCAGTCGCAGCTCGGCGTCACCCACGGGACGTATCAGGCCGGCTGACCGCCGCCGCGCGGCGCGGGTGCAAACGGGGATTTTTGAAAAATCCGGCGAAGTTCTTGACGCCTTAAAATTCTGGAATTCCAATGCGACTCATTCTCACAACGATCAAATCAACCTCACTAATTCATGTCGCTCTGCCTCTTCCGCCGCCCTCAAATCCTCGCTTCCGTCCTCCTCGGCACCCTGCTCGCCGCGGCCGGCACCGCCTCCGCCGGCCAGCGCAAATTTGCCTACAGCTACGAAACGCTCACCGCTCCGGTGGGCAGCGTGGAGTTTGAAAACTCGGTGACCTGGAAGCACAGCGGCGGCGACGGGCGCGTGGACCAGTTCGACTTCCGCCACGAGTTCGAGTTCGGCGTCACGGATCGTCTGCAAGTCGGTCTTTACGTGGCCGACTGGAGCCTCTCGGACAGCCGCAGCGAACGCCGCGCGCGTTACCAACATTCGGGCGTCGAAGTGATCTGCAACCTCACCAATCCGACGACGGATTTCATCGGGTCCGCGCTGTATGGCGAGGTGCTCGTCGGCGATCGCTCGATCGAACTCGAAGGCAAACTGCTCCTCCAAAAAAACTTCGGCCCCGTGACCCTCGTCTATAACGCGATCATCGAGGCCGGGTGGGCAGGCGCAACGCTCCAGCACCTCGACGAGCGCCGCGGCGAGTTCGCGCAAACGCTCGGCGTCAGCTACCAGATGAGCCCGCATTTCAACGTCGGCGCCGAGCTGCTCCACGAGGTCGATCTGCCCGCGTGGCGAGCGGCGGGCAAGTCCATCGTCTTTGCGGGGCCGAACGCATCCTTCCGGGACGGCCGCTTTTTCGCCACGGTCGCCGGCCTGTTCCGGGTGTCCAATCAGGACGACGAGCCCGACCTCCAGACCCGGCTGATCTTCGGGGTCGATTTCTGAAAACGTCCGCTCTCATCCAGTTTCAGCGGCTGCTCGCGGGTGCGGTGCTCGCCGGAATCGCGGCCGGCTGCGCCAGCGTCGGCACCGTTCCGCCGACCGTTTCGCCGGCGATGCTGCGCGCGAGCCGCGGGGCTACGATTCCGACTTTGGAGGCCGGCCGCACCACGCTCACGACACGCTGCGCGTCTTGCCACCAAGTCTATTCAGTTGCCAAGTACTCGCCCGCCCAGTGGAATGGGATCGTGGAGAAAATGGCCGCCCGCGCGAAGCTCGACGCGGCGCAGCAAGCCGCCCTGCTCGCCTACCTCACCGCCGCGCACGCCACGCCGCCGCCTCCGTAGAGCGCGGTTATTCGGAGCCGTGTTTCGTGCTGGATGATCCGCCGGGGATTTTTCGCCGCGCTCTTCACCGCCGGCTAAAACTTCGCGCCGATGACGAGCTGGCCGTAAGCCGCGCCGGCTTTGCTTTGGTAGTTTTCGTCGGCCCGGTGGAAATCGAAATCGCGATACGCCATGACCCCGGCCTCGATCTCCGCCGAGAGCCACGACGAAATTTTCCACGAGGCTCCGACACCCGCGCGGATCTCGGTGAGGTCCACGACCGCGCGGTTGAGCTTCTGCGCGCCGTGGGTGTCGCCGAAATCGCGGCTCACGCGGAAGGTCGAGCCGCGCAGGTCGGCCCCGCCGTAGAGCGTGAGTTCCTTGCTCCAGAGATATTCGAGGCGCGGCCGCGGCAGGACGCCATTGAGCACCCATTGGCCGGCGAATTTCCACCGCACACCGACCGCCGGGAAAACGGGAATCGCGCGGTTCACGTCCACGCTCACGCCGACGATCCACTGGAGATCGGCGCTGGCGATGTAGGAGCCGCCGATGAGGAACGGCACATTGAAATCGCGCGCGGAGAGATCGCCCGAGGCGCTGTAAAAGCCCGGCTGCGCCTCCAGCCGCACGAGCCACGAATCGAAAATCTGAAGATCGAGCCCGACCACGGCGCTCAGCGATTGCAGCGTCTCCGGCAGCGGCGCGCGGCTGGGCCGGGCAAAGGAAAAGCGCTGCCAGTCGAAGCCCACGCGCACCTGCGGCCCGTCGCCGAGCGGGATGGAAACGACCTCGCGAATCAGCGCGGAAATGCCGGCCACCTCGCCCGAGCGCCCGTGGCCCAGATCGGTGCGCGAGCCGGCGGTCAGCGAAAACTCCGCGTCAAACTGGTGCGAGATTTCCGCACCCGCGAAGGTGGTGGCGGCGAGGGAAAACGCGGTGGCCAGGGCGAGCCGTTTCATTGGGAATCCTTCAGAAACGCCGTCACGAACTGCTTGATCTGCTTCAGCATCGCCGCGCCCGAACCCATCCGCTCCATCCCCCGCAGCTCGCCCAGCTCGGGCGACGCGATGAAGTCGCCGCGCCACACGAGCGTCCCGCCCTCGACCGGCCACATCTGGTAAAACGTGGCCAGGACGAAGTAGCCGCCGCTCGCGTAATACTGCACGTCCGCCGTCTGCGCGCCGCCCGCCGCCGTTTTCTCAAACGTCGCGCCGAGCGACAGCGCCGCCTCCCCCTGCACGTCAAACAGCTCCCAATAGTGCGCCGTTTTTCCCGAACCGCCGGTCACCGCGGCGACGAGGCCGGAAAATTGCGCGCGCACTTTTGGCACCTCCTTGAGCAAATGCGCGAGTTCATCCGCGGCGGAAATGCTCTCCCCCTTCCACGCGTACGCCGGCTGCCGGGCGAGGCCGCCCGCATGGAACGCCTGGGCGCGCGCGAGCAGCACGCCGGACCACGCACCGCTCCACGGCCCGGCCCCGGCCCCGAAAGCTTTGGCCTCCTCCGCGCTCAGATTCACGCCGGGTTTCGCCGCGTCGAATTTCTCCGTCGCCGCGATCAGCGCCTTCACCGGGCCGTTGGTCGGGGCGCTGGCGAGGCGGCGGAAATCGTCGGGCGTCGGCTTCGCGGGGAGTTCGCCGTGCAGCCAGACTTTCAGCTCGGGATGCCGCGCCGGCGACCACTGGCGCAGGAGTTCCAGGGTGCGGGCGACCGGCGCTTTGACGACAAAGGCGCTCTCGATCGCCAGCCCGCGCGGGAAGGCCATCGTCGGCCCGCGCCCCGTCTGCACCTCGCCCGCGCTGAGCTTCGCGAGGTCCACGTTTTTCAACGAAGCAAACGCCGCCATCTCGGCGACGGGATCGGCCAAAGCGGCGGCGGCAAGCAGCGCGAGAACGAGAGAAATGCGGCGGAGCATAAGGCCGGGAAGAGACGAAACGGACGCGGGGTTGTCAACGCCCGCCGGGGAATTCCGCGCAGGATGAGCGGAGTTATTACCAATCTTTGCTCCGCAGTTTTTTCACCTGCGAGCGCTTCTTTTTGCTCTGCAAAATGCGCTCTTTCACGCCGCGCGGACGCGGGGAGTTTTGGCGGCGTTTTTTCGCGATCTCGGCCCGCAGGGCGGCGCGCTCGGCCCGGCGCGCTTCTTCGATGGCATCGAGCAGGCGGTCCCAGGCGATCTGGCGGTTCATGGACTGCGAACGGGTGTCCTGCACGGTCACGGCCACGCCGGTCGGCGCGTGGCGGAGGGTGACGGCGGTGGAGACTTTATTCACATGTTGCCCACCGGGCCCGGAGCTGCGCGCAAATTTTTCCGCAAAGTCCGGCAGGCACAGCCGGAGCTGGGCGAGACGCGCGGCGCGGCGGGCGGCGAAATCGGCGGACGGCGGCATCTCTTACTGGAGCGCCTCCTGCGGGGTGCGGCCGAGGCGCAGCGGCTCCACGCGGGTGGTGGTGGCCACGGCGGTGGGGTTCTTTTGAAAGCGGACGCCGAGGCGCGGCGGGAGCGCGACTTTGGTGGCAAAGGCGCGGAAGGCGGCGGGGCCGAGCTGTGCGGGGTTCGGGTGGGCCCAGAGGTCGAGGGCGATATTGAAAAGGCCGGGGCCGGCGGGGGTGGCGGTGACTCGGATGAGGAGTTGCTGGGGTCGATCCGACGGGCCGGGGAGGGTGGCGGAGCCGCGGGCGGGGAAGCTGACGACGGTGATGCGCCCGGCGCTTTCGGTGAAGCTGAGGCGGATGATGTCGTCGATGGCGGTCTCGCTGAAAAGGTTGGCCTGCAGCTCGTACACGCCGGGTCGGCCGGGCGGGGGGAAGTGGGTGAGCGGGAAACCGTACCACCAGGTGCCGCCTTGCGTTTCGGGGCAAAGGGCGGCGCGCGGGCCGAGGTCGCGCTGGAGCACGACGCCGGGGGCGGTGCCGCCGCCGATCCCGGCATCGCCGCCGCGGCGCGGGAAGAAGTGCCAGGCGGTGGCGCCGAGGGCGAGGAGGACGAGGATGGCCAACCCGAGCCCGGAGGTGTTGCGTCCGCCGGCGGGCTGGGGCCGCGGGGCGGGTGCGGCTGCGACTTCGGTTTCCGGTTCCGTGGTCGGAATTGGCTCGCCCGTTTCCTCTCCCTCCGCCGGCTCGGCGACCTGGCCCGCGAGCGTCTCGGGCTCGGCAAACGGTGCGCTGTCTTCGTTGATTTCGGGTGCGCTTTCGACCCCAGGCCGGACCGCGACGGGGATGGCTGCGCGGCGCGGGACGGGGACGGCGGGGGTGATGCTGGAGTGGGGTGATTTCGGACGGGGACGGAAGATCTCGGGGAGGATGGGCGGGGCGGGCGGGGCGAGGGCGGCGAGGGCTTGCCGGGCTTGGGCGACGGTGGTGAAGCGGCTGCGGGGGTTGGCGTCGAGGAGGGTGGCGACCCAGCGGGTGAATTTCGCGGGGAGGTCGGGGCGGACTTGGGCGAGGGCGTTGGCGGGGAATTTGCGCCATCCGGCGGCGAGTTGCTCGCGCGTTTCGCCCGCCACGGGGACGGTGCCGGTGAGGAGCCAGCAGAGGCAGGCGCCCATGGCAAAGAGGTCGGCTTCGGTGGAGGCGGGGGCGCCGGCGAGGCGCTCGGGGGTCATCCACGGGAGGGCGTCTTCGGGCGGTCCGGGGCGGTAGGCGGCGAGGCCCCAGTCGAGGACCCAGACGAAGAGGCGCCCGCCGGGGAGTTCGCCGAGGACGAGGTTGAGGGGCTTGAGTTCGCCGTGCGGGACGCGGATGGCTTCGCCGACGGCGAGGGCGCTGAGGAGCTGGGCGGCGATGTCCACGGCTTGCGCGGCGTCGAGGGTGCGCTCGAGCGCGGCGGCGCCCCAGTTCAGGCCGTCGGCGTATTCATAGACGAGCACCATGCCGACTTCTTCGTCGGGGATGACTTCGAGGAGCTGGGCGATGTTGTTGCCGGCGGTGCGGCCCACGCGGGCGGCGTCGCGGAGGAGCGCCTCGCCGTCGAGCGGATGCGGCAGGCCGGAGTCGATGAGGAGCTTTAGCGCGACGCGGCGGCGGGTGGCTTTATCGATGCCGCGATAGACCAGGCCAGCATTGCCGGCGGCGAGCCGGGTCTGGAGATCGAAGCGAGCGGTCGTCTGGCTCATGGGTGGGGCAGGGATAGCGGAAAACGCTCCCGTTGGGGAGAAAAGTTGCCGGGTGTGGGAAAACTCGGAATCCGAAAAGCGTGCAGGCAGGAAAACGGAATGGGGGCGGAGACTGCTGTTTTCCAGCCTTTCCATCCTTCGGATTGGTTGCGGATTGAGGATTGCGATGTGCGGATTTTTCGCCCGGCAATTTCAGTTTGACTCCCCCGCACCCGCCGCCGAGACTCCGCGCCCTTTCGCCATGCGCCACACCATTTCCGTCCTCGTAGAAAACAAGTTCGGCGTGCTCACGCGCATCGCCGGCATGTTCAGCGGGCGCGGCTTTAATATCGACTCGCTCAATGTCGGCCCGACGCTCGATCCCACGACCTCGCGCATGACCATCGTGGTCAAAGGCGACGACAACACGCTCGAGCAGGTCACCAAGCAACTCAACAAGCTCATCGACGTGATCGTCATCGAGGACTTTCACGACGAGGAGATCGTGGAGCGCGAACTGGTGCTCATGCGCGTGAACGTGAACTCCGAGACGCGCGCCGAGGTCATGCAGATCGGCGACATTTTCCGCGCGAAGATCATCGACGTGCAGATCAACAACCTCGCCATCGAGATCACGGGCAACGAGTCGAAGATCGACAAATTTCTCATGCTCATGGGCAAGTTTGGCATCACCGAGCTGACCCGCACCGGCCGCGTCGCCCTCGCCCGCAAGTCCCACTGATTTTTCCCTTCACTCAACACTCAACTCTCAACACTCAACTTCCCCGTGAAAGTATATACCGACAAAGACGCCGATCTCTCCGTTCTCAAAGGCAAAACCTGCGCCGTCCTCGGCTTCGGCTCCCAAGGCCACGCCCACGCGCTGAACCTCAAGGAATCCGGCGTCAAAGTCATCATCGGCCTTTACCCCGGCTCGAAGTCGCGCGCGGTCGCGGCGGAAAAGGGTTTCCAGGTTTTCGACACCGGCGAGGCCGTGAAAAAGGCGGGCGTGATCTTCGTGGCGATCCCCGACACGAAGCAGCCCGCCGCTTTTGAAAAGGACATCCGCCCGAACCTCGCGAAGGGCAAGACCCTCGTCTTCAGCC
>JAYWEB010000164.1:0-4691 GCA_043779575.1 Chthoniobacter sp.
GGTGCGCATGCGCGGGTGGTAGTAGCCGGCCACGGTGCTGAAGGTGAACGGGTCGGCGGAGTCGATGATGACGACTTCGCTCGCGGGCGGCGGCGTGTAGGTCGCGGTGCTGAGCGTCTTGAGCCCTTTCAGGACGTGGTGCAGCGAGACGAGCTGCGCGCGCGTGGCGAGGTGGGAAAGGTAGGGCACCGCCGCGGTCACGCTCGCCGCCGGCGGCCCGGCGCGGATCATCTGCGCCTTCCACGCGCGCTCCTCGAGAAGCTGCGCCAGATGCGGAACCTCGCGCGCCAGCTCGCGCGCCGGTCCCCAGAAAAGATGCGCCACCACGCAGGCCGCGAGCAGCCCGGCGGCGAGGGCGCGCTGGGCGCGCAAGCGTGCCAGCGCCTCGACCGCGGCGATCCAGAAAAGCGGGATGAGCGGCGCGGGATAATGCGCGCCGAGCGACCACTCCGAGTAGCGCGCCGAGAGCAGGTGCTGCGCGAGCAGCGGCGCGGCGATCAAGAGCCAGCGGGGCCGGAGCAGCGGCAGGAGGAGAAACGGCACGAGCAGCGCGGGGAGCAGATTGCCCTGCGTGAGCGCGACGTGCAGCGCTTGGAAAAGGCGCGACGGTTCGGTGAAAAACTTCCCGAAGATGTCGCCGCCGGATTTCCCGAGATGCCCGTAAAGCTGGAGGTAATCGACGTTGCCCGCGTTCAGCGCCGGGCTGATGACCTGCCCGCAAACCAGCAGCCACGCGGCGGCGGCGGCGAGCGGGGCGCAGTGCCACCGCCACGCCCAGGCGCGCCCGCGTTTCCACTCCACCACCGCCCAGACCGCGCAGAACGCCACGAGCAGCAGCGCCATGTTTTCCTTCACACTCAGCACCGCCACGAACCACAGCCAGAACCGCCCGTAACGCTCCGCGAGCCGTGCCTCGATGAGCAGCAGCAGCAGCGGCGCGGCCAGCGCCTCCGGGTGAAATTCGTAGATGCCGATGCTCAACGCCGCCGGCGTGACCACCGTGGCGAGCGCCAGGCAGATGGCGGCCGGCCTTTCGATCTCCAGCCGCCGCGCGATGCGCCACGCCGTGAACGGCATCGTCGCGAAGGCCAGCGTCTGCGCCGCGACGAAGATCATCGGGTGCGGAAAGATCGCGAAAACCGGCGCGAGCAGAAAGACGATGGGCTCGGCGTGATTGCCCATGAGCGGGACGTTGAGCAGCGAGACCGTCCACTTTCCGCGCAGCGCGAGCCACAGCGCCTGGACGTAAAACGCGAGGTCGAAGGTGCCGTACTGAAACGTCCACCACTGCCACCACGAGACGAGGAAGACCGCCGCCGCAAAAAGTCCCGCGCCCCAGAGGATCGGGCGGGGTGTCTTGGAAGAGTCGGCGGGCATCGTTCTGGCTGATAGCTAGGGCCGATGGAAAAGACAACGCCGCCCGCAAAGCGCAGCGCGCCGCTCGACGCCCTGCGCGCCGTGGCGGTGCTGCTCGTGCTGGGCCGGCACTTTCCCGAAGCGCGACCGGGCGAGGCCATGCCCGGCTGGATGGACGTGTGGCTGCGCGGCGGCTGGATCGGCGTGGATCTGTTTTTCGTGCTCAGCGGGTTTCTCGTGTCCGGGCTGCTGTTCCGCGAATACCGGCGCTTCGGCGAAATCCACTACGGCCACTTCCTCGCGCGGCGCGGGTGCAAAATCTATCCTGCGTTCTATTTCATGTTCGGCGCGGTGCTGCTCGGCGCGGCGCACATGGGTCGGCCGTTCGTCGGCTGGCCGGTGATCCTGTCGGAGATGTTCTTCGTGCAAAACTACGGGCCGTCGCTTTTCCCGCACTCGTGGTCGCTGGCGGTGGAGGAGCATTTCTATCTGCTGCTCCCGCTGCTGCTGCTCGCGGTGCGCGGGAAAAAGGACGCGCCGTTCGCGCGGTTGCCGTGGCTCGTCGTCGGGGTGGCCGGGCTCGCGCTGGCGGCGCGGATCGTCACCACGCAGATGCTCGATTTCCGGCTGAAGACGCATCTCTTCCCGACCCATCTGCGGCTCGACTCGCTGCTCTTCGGGGTGCTGCTTTCGTGGGCCACGCACTTTCACCTGGAGGCGCTGGAGCGTGTGTGGACGCGCTTCCGCTGGCCGCTGGCGATGCTGGCCGTGGCGCTGGTGGTGCCGGCGTTTTGCGGCGAAATCGGGAGCGGCTGGTATCTCCACACGCTCGGGCTGACGGGCTTCGCGCTCGCCAGCGGCGTGCTGCTGATGTTCGCGCTGCGCTGGCCCAGCGCGTGGCGTCCGCTGGCCTTCATCGGTGCCTACTCCTACTCGATCTATCTCTGGCACATTCCCGTGCGCTTCTTTGGCCTCGCCTGGCTGCCGCGCGACGCCGCGCCGCTGACCCGCGGCGCGGCGTATCTCGCGCTGAGCATCGTCACCGGCATCCTCGCCGCGTGGCTTATCGAGCGCCCGTTCCTCGCGCTGCGCGACCGGCTCTTTCCCACGCGGAGCCAGCCAACTCCGTCATCCTGAGCGGAGGCGGGGGGCGGGGAAATGACGAATGACGAATGTGGAATGACGAAAGAAATCCGAATGAAGAATAACCCGACGCGCGCCGCCAGATTCGTCATTCGTCATTCGTCATTCGTCATTCGTCATTCGTCATTCGTCATTCGTCATTCCCCTCCCCGCCAGCCCACCGCCTCCGCCCACGAAAAGTTAGAGGTCCTTCGACTGCGCTGCGCAAAGCCTCCGCTCCGCTCAGGATGACGGGTTTTTTTTGACCGCTTCGCGGCGCGGGCGCTGGAAAGCAGATGACGCCTTCCGTTTCTCACGCGGTTGGCTTTGACGCCGGGCACACGCCCGACCAGCCTGCGCGCATGTTCCGCACACTCGTTCTCGCTTTCGCACTCGGCGCGTCCGCCACGCTGCACGCGGCGGAGCGCGATCCCAAGTGGGCGGCCAAGGTCGAGCAGCCGGGGCTGCCCAATTTCCATCGCGTGGCCCCCAATCTCTACCGGTCCGCGCAGCCGACCGCTGCCGGGCTCGCGGCCGCGGAGAAGCTGGGCATCAGGACGGTGATCGACCTGCGCGCCTTTCACTCGGACGCGAAGCTGACCGCGGCGACGAAACTCCGGGTCGAGCGCATCCCTTTTAATACCTGGCACCCCGAGGAGGAAGACGCGGTGCGTTTCCTCCAGCTCGTCGCCCAGCCGCGCAACGGACCTTTCCTCGTCCACTGCCTGCACGGTGCCGATCGCAC
Organism: Chthoniobacter sp.; assembly: GCA_043779575.1. Classification (GTDB taxonomy): domain Bacteria; phylum Verrucomicrobiota; class Verrucomicrobiia; order Chthoniobacterales; family Chthoniobacteraceae; genus Chthoniobacter. The sequence continues at coordinate 3,224 of JAYWEB010000164.1, forward strand.
GGGCACGATGATCGCCATTTACCGCATCGCCGTGCAGGGCTGGAAAAAGGACGACGCGATCCGCGAGATGACCGGCGGCGGCTATGGCTACCACACCTTTTGGAGCAATCTGATCCGCTACTTAAAGGAGTTGGATGTCGAGGCCTTGAAAAAGAAGGCCGGGATGGGTCGCTCCCGATAGGAGGGTCAGGACACTTTCCGCAGCCAGAGGCTGCCGCCGGTGTTGTCGAGGAAAGGCGGGAAGCCAGCGCGGAAAATTTCCGGAAAGGCCCGTCCGGCGAAGGAATTGAAGGCGACGATTGCAAACGCGGGGTGGCCGAGCAGAAAGGCGCGCAGGAAAAGTGACTCGTTCCACGCGCGCCCTTCGCGGACCCAGGCGGCCGGGTAGGAGTAGGGGTAGAAGATGTCGTGAAAATGGATGAGGACGCCGCATTGCAAACGAGGCAAGACCCGCAACAACAGGAAGGCGACATCGCTGCCGATCTTGGCGACGTGGGAGGAGTCGATGAAAAGGATGTCGCGCTCTTCGAGTTGCTCAAAGACGGCGAGCGGGACTTCCTGCACGGGCTGGACCAGCACGGTCGCGCGGGCCCGGTCGTCCGCGGAAAGCAGGGCGTTCAGCCGGTCGGGGAAAGGCTCGATGAAGGTCAGGTCGGCGGACTGCCCGGCGTGCTGGAGGGTATCGAGCATCACGGCGGAGGAGAAACCGGAACCGACCTCGACGACCCGGCGGGGCTGCTCCCGGCGGATGATCGCGGAGAGGGTGAAGGCATCGGACGGGACAAAAAAACCGTTGTCGGAAAAGTAGCGGTGGCCGGCGGCCGGGCGGCTGGGAAAGGGCAGCGGCGGGAAGCGCGCCAGCAGCTCGGCGTAGTAGGATCGCTGCCCGGCAACGCGCAGGTCGAGGTGCTCCCACATTTCCTCGCCATCGAAGCGTGGCGCGGGCTCGCCCGGCGGAAAGCTCTGGAGATCGAGGAGCGGCGAATAGAAATGCCCCGGCGGAAAGGCGATGGCGCCCTGGAGGTTCGGCTGCCGCCAGCGCAGGCCGCGGAGGATTCGTCTTTCGATGAACTGCCAATAGGAACGGGGATCGAGGAGGGCCTGGAAGGAGGGCATAATGGCTGGCATCACGAGCACCGCGCGGCCAGGGGGCGCATCGGTGCCCGGTCGGGGAAAGCCCCGCAAGCAGAAAAAGCGGGGTGCGCCCCGGCGGCTTGGAGGCATCCGCAAATTACGCGAACTCTCCGTTTGACACCCCCCACCCTCCCCACCATAGTCGCCCTCCTTTTCCCAGTGTCCGCTCTATCCGCCTTATGACCAGCTTACTCGTTGACGCCGCCTTCAAGATCATCCCCAGCCAGCAGATCCTGATCAATGTGGTCTCGAAACGGGTGCGCCAGCTCACCGCCGGGCAGCGTCCGATGGTGGAAACAGGGCCGCGCATGGGGCACGCCGACGTGGCACTGAC
>JAYWEB010000165.1:0-11739 GCA_043779575.1 Chthoniobacter sp.
GGCCTGGCTTTTCAAATGCTTGAGCGCGACGAGCGAGGCGTTCTCGGCCTCAAACGGCGGACGCCCCGCGAGCGCGTGAAAGAGCGTGCCGCCGAGCGAGTAGATGTCGCTGCGAAAATCCTCCGGCTTGTTGTCGAGTTTCTCGGGCGCGACGTAGTAGGGCGTGCCCCAGATTTCGCCGCGCACTTTTTCCTCGTCCGCCATGAGGATCGCGAGGCCGAAATCCACGATCTTCGCGGTGTGCGGACCGGCGAAAAGGATGTTGCCCGGTTTCACATCGCGGTGGATCAACCCCGCGTGCTGGGCCGCCCGCAAGCCCTGCGCGATCTGGATGCCGACCTCCAGCACCTGCGCCTCGGCGACGCGCCCTTGCAGTTCGATGAGCTGGTCGAGCGTGCCCTGATCCACCAGCTCCATGGCGATGTAGAAACGCCCGCGGTCCATCCCGGTGGTGAAAACTTTGACGACGTTGGGATGATTGATCGAGGCGGTGATCGCCGCCTCATTGGCGAGCTGCGCGATCTGCTCCTCGCTCGCGCCCTCGCTTTTGCGCAGCAGCTTCAGCGCGACCGGGCGGTCCAGCGAGGTGTCCTGCGCGCGATAGACCACGCCCATGCCGCCGCTGCCGAGCACGTCCACCAGCTCGAATTGGTCGATATGCGTGGCGATGACCGACGGCGCGCCGCACGTGGGGCAGAGGATCGCGGACAGCGGTTCCTGGTCGGAAACGTCGATCAGCTCCCCACATTCGGGGCACTGTTGGATAAGGGGTTCGTCGGTTTCGGCCATGCGATCCGGGTCAGCGGCAGGAGCGCGAAGTTTTCGCGCCAGCCGGGAAGATGCGAGGACATTTTTTGCACCTGCCGGGCGAAAGTTCGCGCGCGTTCTTGATGCACGCCGCCCGGCGCGCATGATGCCCGCGCCGCATGATCACCGCCGAGTTTCACGCCGAACCCGAGGACGCCGGCGTGCGCCTCGACCAGTTCCTCGCCGCGCGCGCAGCCACGCTTTCGCGGGCGCGGATTCAGGACTTGATCAAAGCCGGGCACGTGACCCTCAACGGGCGTCCGACCAAGGCCAGCGCAAGGCTGCGCGCCGGCGACACCCTCGCCCTCGCCGAGCCGCCGCCCGTGCCGAGCGCCACGCTGGCGGAGGATCTCGCGCTCGACGTGCTCTTTGAAGACGACGATCTCATCGTGCTGAACAAGCCAGCCGGCATGGTCGTGCATCCCGCCGCCGGCCACTGGCAGGGCACGGTGGTGAACGCGCTGCTCCACCACTGCCCCGCGCTCTCCGGCATCGGCGGCGAGCAGCGGCCCGGCATCGTCCACCGGCTCGACAAAGAAACGAGCGGCTGCCTCGTCGCCGCGAAAAACGACACCGCGCACCAGTCGCTCTCGAAGCAATTCGCCGGGCGCGAAATCACGAAGATCTACCTCGCGCTCGCCGCGGGGAAATTCCGCCAGGCGAGCGGCGTCATCGAGGGCGCGATCGGGCGGCATCCGGTGCAGCGGAAAAAAATGACCGTGCTGGAAAACGGGCGCGGACGCGCCTCGAAAACCAGCTACCGCGTGCTCGCCGAACTCGCCGCCGGCACGCTCGTGGAATGTACCCTGCACACCGGCCGCACCCACCAGATCCGCGTCCACCTGCGGCACCTCGGCCACCCGCTGGTCGGCGACGAGGTCTATGGCCGGCGCGGCGGTTTCGCGCGGCAGATGCTCCACGCCTGGCGGCTCGGTTTCACCCATCCGCGCACCGGCGCGCGCATGAATTTCCAATCGCCCATCCCCGCCGACTTCCTCGAAGCTGGCGTCCCCGCAAACCTGCCATGAACGAATTCCAATCCGCCCTCGATCACGTCCACACCACCCTCGCCGGGCTGCGCGAGCAGGGCGTGGCACTGCGCGCCTCCGCCGCTGCGCTCGCCCGCCTCGCCGCCCCGCGGACGGCGGCCAAGCCTGTGCCAGCGCCGCTTCCCGTGGCCGCGCCCATCGTGGAAACGCGACCGCTTTCCCGCCCGCCCGCCGCATCCGGCGGCTCGAAAGCCGAACTGCTCGCCGCCCTGCGCGGCCCGGTGCTCGCCTGCACGCTCTGCCCGCATCTCGTGAAGTCGCGCACGCAAGTCGTCTTTGGCGTCGGCAACCCCGAGGCCGAGGTCATGTTCGTCGGCGAGGCGCCCGGCGAGGACGAGGACCTGCAGGGCGAACCTTTCGTCGGCCAAGCCGGGCAGCTCCTGACGAAGATCATCGTCGCCATGGGCTTCAGCCGCGGGGACGTTTATATCGCCAACGTCCTCAAGTGCCGCCCCGACCTGCCCGCCGGAGAATCCGGCAACCGCAAGCCGAAGCCCGCCGAAATGCAGACCTGCCTGCCCTATTTGCGCCAGCAGATCGACATCATCCAACCCCGCGCGCTCGTCGCCCTCGGCGCGACGGCGATGGCTGGGCTGCTCGGTGCGGATGAGCCCATGGCCAAGCTCCGCGGCCGCTGGCACGACTTCCACGGCATCCCGCTCATGGCCACCTACCACCCCGCTTACCTGCTGCGAAACCAATCCCTCACCGAAAAGCGCAAGGTCTGGGAAGACATGCTGCTGGTCCTCGAGCGTTTGGAGAAAACGATCTCGGAAAAGCAGCGCGGGTATTTTCTGAGCAAAGGGTGAGATGCTCCCGCAGCCGCCTTTTCATCCCTCGTCCTTCACCCTTCATCCTTTTCCATGACCACCACCATCCACGCCCTTGCCGCCCTCGGCCCGAAGCAGCCGCTGCAACCCTTTGAATACAACCCCGGTCCGCTCGGTGCCGGTCAGGTCGAGATCGCCGTGGAGAGCTGCGGCATCTGCCACAGCGACCTCTCCATGCTCGACAACGACTGGGGCCTGACCGCCTACCCGCTCGTCCCCGGCCATGAGGTCGTCGGCAAAGTCGTCGCGCTCGGCGAGCACACCAAGCGGCTCAAGATCGGCGACCGCGTCGGGCTGGGCTGGTTCTCCGCGAGTTGCGGAGCCTGCGCGCCCTGCCTCTCGGGCGATCAAAATCTCTGCGCCACCGCGGAAGGCACCATCGTCCACCGCCACGGCGGCTTTGCCTCGCGGGTCCGCGCCCATTGGTCGTGGGTCAGTCCGTTGCCGGAGACGCTCGACGCCACCAAGGCCGGCCCGCTCTTCTGCGGCGGCATCACCGTGTTCAATCCCATCGTGCAATGCGGCGTGCGGCCCACGGACCGCGTCGCCGTCATCGGCATCGGCGGGCTCGGCCATCTCGCGCTGAAGTTTCTCCGTGCCTGGGGCTGCGATGTCACCGCCTTCACCACCAGCGACTCGAAACGCGAGGAAGCCCTGCAACTCGGAGCCCATCGCACCCTGAACTCGCGCAACGCCGATGAACTCGCCAAGGCGGTATCGAGTTTTGATTTCATCCTCAACACCACCAACGTCGGCCTCGACTGGAACAGCTACGTCGCCGCCCTCAAGCCTCGGGGCCGCCTGCACACCGTCGGCGCCGTGCTCGAGCCCATGGCCGTGGCCGCCTTCCCCCTCATCATGGGGCAGCGCACCCTCTCCGGTTCACCGCTCGGCAGTCCCGCCACCGTGGACACGATGCTCCAATTTAGCGCCCGCCACGGCATCGCCCCGACCACCGAGACCTTCCCCATGTCCCGCGCCAACGACGCCCTGGAGCACCTCCGCAGCGGCCAGGCCCGCTACCGCATCGTGCTCACGAATGATCTCCCGTCGTAGTTTTCCGAGGCTGGAAAAAACCAAACCTCATTCACCCATCGGTCACCGACCAAGGTGCCCTACATTGTGAGTGCCATGCGGATTGACGCCCCGGCTCCTCCACTTACATCCTCCGCACGATGCCGAGCCACCACAGCTTTCCCAGCTTTGAAAAGGAACTCAACCGGCTCGTGGCCACGTTCGAGAAAAACTTCGCCCACTACAAAAAACCGGGCTACGACGAGGCCAGCCTGCGGCAGGAATTTCTGAACCCGCTCTTCTCCGCGCTCGGGTGGGACGTGGAGAACAGGCCGCGGACGATCTCGGCGACCGCCCCGCCTTTCAGGCCAAGCGCTACGCTTGGAACAAGGACCTCCCGCTCGCCGTCCTCTCCAATTTCGAGGAGATGAAAATCTTCATCATGGGCGGCCGGCCTTATCTCGATGAGCCGCAGGTAGGTGAATGAAAGAAATGGCATTTCAGATGGAGGAACCGTGCTGCAGGCGGTAGCCTGAGATTATGAAACTCGCGGCCATCGAAAACCCCAGAAGCCGTCAGGAGGAACTCGGACAATTCCTCACCGCGACGCCTGTGGCTGACTTCATGGCTTCAATGTTCGGGCCGCTTCCGCGAACGGTGCGCTTGCTGGATGCGGGTGCCGGTGCTGGTTCACTCACTGCTGCTTTCGTCTCTCGGTGTTGTGAAAAGCGCGGCGGTGTCCGTGCCATCGAAGCGACCCTCTACGAACTCGACAGTGAAATCCTAGGCGCGTTGGCCGCGACGATGCGCGAGTGCGAACGGCTCTGTTCCGACGCGGGCATTCGCTTCACGTTCACCATTCATTCCGCCGACTTCATCCAGGAAATGTCGGCGCGTCTCGCCGGTGATTTGTTCGGCAAACACCCGCCCGTCTTCGATGCCGCCATCGCGAATCCGCCCTATCGCAAAATCAGCACGGACTCCACTGAGCGACGCGCCCTGCGTTCCGTTGGCGTCGAAACCAGCAACCTCTACACCGGCTTCATTGCACTCATTCAGCGCTTGCTCGTTCCGGGCGGGCAACTCGTCGGCATTACGCCGCGGAGCTTTTGCAATGGCCCTTACTTCCGCCCATTCCGCGAAGACTTCTTGAGCCATCTGGAGCTGCGCCGACTCCACGTCTTTGAATCCCGCCAAGCCGCCTTCCGCGACGACAGCGTGTTGCAGGAGAACATCATCTTCCATGCGGTGAAAGGGCGGAACCAACCCGACGAAATGATCATCTCCAGCAGCAGCGGCGAACATGGCGACGACATCACCGAGACCGTCTTTCCCTTCGCCGAAATCGTCCGCCCGCACGACGCCGAGAAGTTCATCCACATCCCCTCCACGGCCAGCCATGCCACCGCCAAGGAAACCATGGACGGCCTTAGCTCCAGCCTCGCCTCGCTGGGCGTGAACGTCTCGACCGGACGCGTCGTGGACTTCCGCCTCAAGAACGCCCTGCGCAAACAACCGGAACGCGGCACCGTGCCTCTGCTGTATCCCTGTCATTTCAATGGCGGCACCGTCCACTGGCCCAAGCTCGAATGCCGCAAACCTAACGCCATCCTCGACAACGACGAGACGTGCCCGTGGCTCGTGCCCTCCGGCGTGTATCTGCTCACGAAACGCTTCACGTCGAAGGAAGAGCGTCGCCACCTCGTGGCCTGATGGTCAGTGTTTCACGCCTAAAACGAAATGCTCCACGTTGGATAAATGCCGCGAGCCTTGGCGAAAACTTCGCTCAGCTTCAGTTCGAGAAAGCTGCCAGTAACAGTGTTCACAAAAATAAATCGAAACTGATCCTTCAGGCTCTGGGCTACCAACACTTCTGCGGCAGTTAGGCCAAAGAAATAGCCGCGAAAATCATCCGCAAATTTCTGTTTTGTGGACTTAATTTCACAGAACACGATCTGGGCAAGTTTGTTTTCTACATCTTCAGGGGAGTCCAAATCCACCTCGCCTGTCAGCCTTAGCACGTCGAAGGCCTTGCCATAGACAATGAGGTCTCGCTTCGCACAAGCCACGACCAAATTCCGTTTCTGTCGAGCCGCGGGAACGACGTAGCCTAAGTTCTTCTCAGCAAGAAATTGCGCAGCCTTCTTGGCTGTGGCGCTACCGGAATCAGCATTGAAAACCGTCGGAGGGAGCACAATATCCACTCTCGCTAGAACCGGTGTCGCCGGACCTGGATCGCTACTCATTTCTGCCTCCTCCTTTTTTCTTCGAGCGATTGCCTCCCTCGGAGGTCGCTAACGCTTTGGCATACGACTTCGCGAACGCTTCCAGCCCGATGCCGAGTTCGGCACAGATGTGATCAACTTCAATGAAGTCGAGTCTCCGCTCTCCCATTTCATATTTGCTCACGAAGCTTTGGGCCATTCCGAGAGCGGTTGAGAGTTGTGCCTGCGTGACGCCTTTCCGAACCCGTAGGTCACGCAGCATCTCGCGGAAAATTTGGTATTCGGCTGAGAAAACGGATTTGGACACTTGCCCATCCTGCAACCCAAAGTAGAATATCCCAACATGGGTAATTCCGTCGCCATTCACCGTCATCCTGTCGCGCCACGACGCGACGAACTCTCCCGCTCTGTGGAGAAGCTGGCGAGAACGTTACGACTGCCGAAGCACCTGCTGGCAGCGCACAGTCTGCGGTTCCCTGACGGCTCACTGCACTACACGCCGAGGTTCCGCTGGTGCCTGCTCATCAAGGCCGTCATCGAACAGTTCTGTCCGGCCTTCGCTCCCGGCGGCGTGGTCCTTTACATCGGCGACACGGAAAACAAGTTCGTCCATCTGGCGACCGCAGAATTGGCTGCGCTTGGAGTCACCTTGGATTCCGCCGCCAAGATTCCCGATGTCATCGTCCACCACACCGCCAAGAACTGGCTCCTGCTCATCGAAGCCGTCACCAGCGCCGGGCCGGTGGACGGCAAGCGCCGCAAGGAACTCAAGGATTTGTTCGCCGGCTGCAAAGCGGGCCTTGTCTTCGTCACCGCCTTCGAGAACCGCCGCACCATGCAGACCTTCGTCTCGCACATCGCCTGGGAATCCGAGGTCTGGATCGCCGAAGACCCCGACCACATGATCCACTTCAACGGCGAACGTTTCCTCGGGCCGTATCCCGACGTGATGCCACCATGGAGCTAGGAATCATAAGGTGGACGCCGAAGCTGAGGGCGGCGAAGACGGAAGCGGAGAAGGCCACGCTGCAAAACGCCGTGAGCAAGACCGACCAGGACATCGACACCCTCGTGTATGAACTCTACGCCCTCACGCCCGAGGAGATCGCGCTGGTGGAGAGAGGGAAATGAAACTGCATTACACCCAGCACGCATTGGAGCGCATGGCCAAACGGCAGTTGCAGCAGGAGTGGATCGAGCGTGTCATCGAAACCCCGTCGCAAATCGAGCCGGATGAATATGACCCGAGTCTGGAACACCGGCTCGCCGCCATTCCAGAGCTTGCCGGACGTGTGCTGCGGGTTATCGTTTCGAAAGACGAGCCCAAACGAGTCATCACCGTTCACCTCGACCGCAACATGAAACGCAAAATATGAAACTGACCGTGGATCGCGAAGCAGATGCCCTCTACTTGAATCTGGACGAAGCGCCCGCCGTCGAGAGCGAGGAGGTCTCCCCAGGTGTCATCTTGGACTACAACGCCGCCGGGAAGGTGGTCGGGATTGAAATGCTCTATCTTTCTAAGCGTGTCTCCGCCGAAAAGATCGGCAGGATGCAGATGGAAACGGTTGGCGCGTGAAGCTGAGGGCGGCGAAGACGGAAGCGGAGAAGGCCACGCTGCAAAACGCGGTGAGCAAGACCGACCAGGACATCGACACCCTCGTGTATGAACTCTACGCCCTTACGACCGATAAAATCGCGCTCGTCGAAAAAGGTAGCTAACCGCACCGCAAAGCCACGGAAGGGACAGACTGCGCCCAGGACGAAACCGCGCCGCAATTCCCGGCTTCGCTGCCAGCCAAATCCGACCGGGCGGCGAAGGCTGCGCAGCGGCGGGAGTTCCGCGAATGGCGCGCAGCGCTGCCCACGGCGCTCGAACGGGACACGCTGCTCTGGCCGGAGGTCATTGCGGAAACCGTGGTGCGGGAGGTGGAGCAGTATCTGGAAACGAGCCTGCCGCCGGACTACGCGGAAAGGCTCGCGGCGAAGGCGCAGCACCTCTACCCGCGGCACCGGCAATTTCACAAGGCGCTGAACCGTCCCGGCAACCGTGGACGCGACAATCTCTACGTCTATATGCGCCACTGGACGTGCAGTTGGCTGAAGCGGGAGCGCTACGCCCTCTACAAAAAGCTGCCGTGGTCCTTCGCGCTGGGGGTGGCCCTTTACCCCAAGCGCCCGCGAACAGGCCGCGCCCTGGCGGGTCGTTGACTCGGGTCGCAGCTCAGTATTTCGCGTTGCGGACAGGAGCTAACGCATGGGTTCGAGTGACCGGGACAGCTCAGGGAAATGTCATCGTTCAAAGCTTTCGAGCATTGGATTGCGCTACAGGCTCCGGATGCTTACAGACATTAGGGATGAGTGACCCAAATCCCGACGAACAGGCTAAGCGAGTCCGGGAAGAGCTGTTTGCCGGGAACAAGATTCAGGCGGTCAAGTTTTACCGCGGGCAGACGGGCGTGGGGCTCAAGGAAGCGAAGGATGCGGTGGAAAAACTGGAGGCCGAACTCCGCGCTTCCTCCCCGATAATGTTCGCCCAAGCCCGCGGCGTCAGGCGACTGCGGGCTGACGGTGCTCTGTGCCCTTGGGCGTGGTGCTGTGGCTATGCGTGCGTTAGCAGGCGGACAAAGGCGGGATGGGGCTTCTCTTTGTCGCGGAACGCAACCCAGCCTGCCATTTGGGAAAAAAGCGAGGTCGTCGCGCACCCGGAGTGCCTCGCGCGCAGTCTCCGGCACTGGACGGGACGCGAACTGCTGCCCGGCGTTTCCGCTCCGCGCTGACGGTGTAGGACATCTGGTGGGAGGAAGCTGAATCCGTGAAGCCGCGCAAGATCGCGATCAACGAGCGATCAACGAGCGATCTCGGTCGCCCGGCAACCCTCAGCCCCGCGAGTTAATGAATAACCCGCGGGGTTGCGCGCACTGCGGCGCAATGCCGACGTTGAGCTTACCAAGTGTAACTCACCTTGTAAGTCACCGTCTTTTCCTCGTCCGGCTTGAGCGGGACTTTGAACTCGATGGTCTGCGCGTCGGTCTTGGTGAACTCCTGCGACTTGTCTTTGATGGTCCAGTTTGTCCAGCGGTAGAGGTGCTCGACCACGCGGATCTCGGCGGGCTTTTTCTTGCGGTTGCGGAGCTTGATCTCGAAGGTCTCGCTGGCCCGGTGGTTGGCCTCGTTGACTTGGAAATCCACGCGCTTGCGCTCGCCCACGAGGTCGAAGCTGTCGCCCACGTAGAGCCGCACGAGTTCGTCCTTGGGCGTGTGGTCGATGTTATTCTCGCCCACGAATTCGAGCTGCCGGTCCTCGTCCTGCGAGTAAAAGCGCACGCGGCCCTTGGGCAGCGGGATGCCGAGATGGTTGGCCTCGCTGTTCTTAAACTCGCGATAGACCTGCACCTTCTTGCTGCTCGTGGTGCCGTAGTCGGCATCCTCGCCCACGTTGTTGCCGGGCTGCCAGCCGTTGTCTTTCATGATCGGGTCGTAGATGAAAAGGCGCGTGGCTTTGACCTCGGTGGCGCGGAGGAATTCGACCTGCTTGGTCTCCTTGTCCCGCAGCGTGGCCGGGCGTGCGAGGGTGTAGAGGTGGAATTCATCGAAGGCTTTTTCGGTGACGACGGGCGCGGGCGCGGCAGGAGCTGACGCTGCCTCCATCGCCATGCCCACGGGTTTTTCTAAATCCGGCTGCACCTTGTTCACATTCCCCGCCATGAGCTTGATCTTCGCATTGTTAAAGGTCGCGCCGCTCGTGTTTTTCATCGTGATCCACCCCACGAGGTCGATCACATCCTCGGCCTCGGGTGCCACGATGTTGTAGCTGGCCTCCCAAGTCAGTCCGCCGGTGATGTAGGCCAGCTCGGCGTCGAGCTTCGCGGCGGCGGGCGCGTTGAGTTTCCAGGAAAGCGCGGGCTTGAGCTGGGTGTCGGCGCCGAGCGTGGGAAAGCGCGGTTCGCCGGGCAGTGAGAACTGCAGCTTGCCCTCCACCTCGATGATCGGCTGCACGTTGGCCCCGCCGGGCACGTAGCCGCTGCGGACGACCTTCCCCGCGACCGCGCGATCCGGCTTCTGCACCTCCTGCACCACGAAATCCAGCTTCTGACCCTCGAAGAGCGAGAGCAGCAGCTCCTGCGAGACGGGATCATTGCGGTAGTTTTGCTCGATGATTTGCAGCGCCACTTTGCCAGTCGGGTCGCGCAGGATCACGGAGTCCGCCTCGACTTGCGCGGTCACGCCGGCGAAGCGCACGTCATTGACGCCGGCCTTCAGTTCCAGCGGCACCGTCTCCCGCAGCACGGCGAAGTTTTGGTTGTAGATCGTGAGCGCCGGGTCGGCGGCGCGGGCGGGGAACGCGGTGAGCGCGGCGGCGAGCGCGAGGGCGGCGAGGCGGGTGGGTGGGTTCATGGATGGATGGGTGGGTGGTGAAAGCGCAAGGGTCATGCTGAGCTTCGCAATGCCGAAACACTGCGGCCCAAGGACTTCAGAGGTAGAGTTAATCCGAGTGCGGCACGGCCATGCGCTTTCAGCGCGAGACGCTCGGCGAGTCCGCATTTTTCAGGAGGCGCGGGCGATCCTGGCCACCCGGCGTCAGGCGGTGGATGGACTGTTCCTTGTCGGCCGCGCCTTGGCTGACGAAGAGGACTTCATTTTCACTCACCCAGCAGCCGTGCCAGGCGAAAGTCCCTTTTGGCACGAGCCGCGTCGCGGTCTTCGTCGTGAGATCGAGCATCCAGAGCGAAGGCGGCGGGCCGTCCCAGTCTTTGCGCGTCACGCTTTCGTCCATGTCCACGTCCATGAGGAGCGTGTGGCCGTCCGGCGAGGCGGAAAAGTGCGCGCCGCTGTTGAAGGAGCCGGTCGGGAAAAGCGCGCTCAGCTTCCATTTCTTCAGCTCACTGCCGTCGAGGTCGAGCTGGTAAAGGTTGTCCAGATCCTGCGCGTAGATCGTCCGCCCATCGGCCGCCCAGCACGACGACCAGAACGAGGTGTTCTTGGGCCCGGCCTTTTTCAGAAAGCGGAAACCGCTGCCATCCGGCGCGACCATCCCGATGTGCCAGTCGTCCTTCACATGGATATGGAAAAGCAGATGCGCGCTGTCCGGGGACCAGGCGGGGCGGTAGGAGTTGTCGCTCGGGATTTCGCTTTTGAAAACGGTGACTTTCGCCGAGGCCACATCGGCCACCGCGATGTAACGCCGCATCGCCTTCGCGGTGCTGGCGTCCTGGGTAAAGGCCACGCGCGTGCCGTCGGGCGAGATGCTCGGCGCGGAGCCGGTGGCGATTTTTTTCGCGGCGGTGCCGTCGAGGTTTGCCACCCACACGGCGGTCCCGCGCTCGAAGGCGATCCGGCGGGACTCGGCCCTGCTGGCGACTTGGACAAACAGCAAGCCAGCTAGGAAAAGGAGCGCGCGCGTCATGCGCCGGACGATGAAAGACTCCGCGCATCCATGCAAGCGGGGATTGGGCCGGAGATGGACACTTGAGCCGCCGGAGGTCTGCCGGCACAGTCGCCGCACGATGCCTGACGACGATGTGACCCGCGACATGCCGGCGGATCTGCCGCTGCCGGAGCCGCTGCCCATTCCGCCGAAATCGCGCGGGCGCATCGGCACGACCATCGGCGGCTACGAGGTCGAGGGTGAACTGGGCCGGGGTGGCATGGGCGTGGTCTATCGCGCGCGGCAGGCCACGCTGAACCGGCAGGTCGCGCTGAAGATGCTGACGGGGCATTACGGGGACAACGAGCTGCAGCGTTTTCTCGCCGAGGCGCAGACGGCGGCGGCGCTGCATCACACGAACATTGTCCACATTTACGAGGTCGGGG
>JAYWEB010000166.1:0-4677 GCA_043779575.1 Chthoniobacter sp.
CTCACCACCATCCTGCTCTCGGTGAAGGAGGAGAAGGTCGATCCCGCGAGCTTCGACATCCCGAAAAACTACACGGAAGTCAGCGCGCCCGCGCCCACCGTTCCGCCGCAGTAGCCGCAGATATCCGGCGCAGATCCCCGCCAAATCGCGCTTGTCATCAAAACCGCCCCGGCTACGCTCTCCGCACTTTTCCGCAGGATCACTTTCACTCTCGAATGACGCTCGGCAATCTCCTCACGGTCCCCCAAATCCTTCCCGCCATGCAGGCGACCGAGCGCTGGGGCGTGATCACCGAGCTGGTCGATCTCCTCGTTGCGCAGCACCAGATCAAGCCCGCCGACCGCGACGTCATCCTCGGCGCACTCCGCCAGCGCGAGGAGACCATGAGCACCGGCATCGGCTTCGGCATCGCCATCCCGCACGCCTCCTCGGATCGGGTGGAAAAAGTCGTCGCCGCCTTTGGTCGCTCGCCCGCCGGGATCGAGTTTGAATCGCTCGACAACGCCCCCGTGAAATTCGTCGTCCTCTTCGTCGTGCCGAAAGACCAGTTTCAGACCCATCTCCGCACCCTCGCCGGCATCGCAAAATTCCTCAACGACCGCGCCGTCCGCGACCGCCTCGGCACCGCCGGCACCGCGGAGGAAATCCTCGAAATCTTCCGCAGCTAGCGCTCACCAAACGGCGAGGTCGGGTTTTGCGAATGGTGATTCGTGAAGCGTGAATGGATTCCAGGGCATGCGCAGCAGCAGCGCCGATCACCAATCACTGATCACCAATCACCCGCCCTTTCGCTGATAGAACCACCCCTTTCCAGCCATGACCCTCGCCGCCCAACTCGAAGCTCGCCTCCGCCCCACACTCGCCCACTTCGGCACCGCCGACGCCCGCATCCAGCCCGCCACCGACCCGCGTTTCGGCGACTACCAGACCAATGCCGCCATGATCCTCGCAAAGCAGCAGCGCGCCAACCCGCGCCAGCTCGCCGCGCAAATCATCGAGCGCCTCGACATCGCCGACCTCTGCGCCCCGCCCGAAATCGCCGGCGCCGGCTTCATCAACTTCCGCCTCCTCCCCGCCACCCTCGAACGCCAGTTCCCCGCCCTCGCCGCCGACCCGCGCCTCGGCGTCCCCGCCCCCGAGCACCCGCAGACCATCATCATTGATTTCAGCTCCCCCAACGTCGCCAAGCCGATGCACATCGGCCACATCCGCTCCACCATCCTCGGCGACGCCCTCGCCCGCATCGCCGCCTTCCTCGGCCACCGCGTCGTGCGCGACAACCACATCGGCGACTGGGGCACCCAGTTCGGCATGCTCCTCGTCGGCTGGAAAACCATGCTCGATCAGGACGCGCTCGCCGCCGATCCGCTCGGTGAAATGGAGCGCATCTACAAACTCGTCAGCGCGCTCTGCAAGACCGACCCCGCCACCCTCGACGCCGTCCACCAGGAACTCGTCAAGCTCCAGGCCGGCGACCCCGAAAACCTCGCCATCTGGCGCGAGATGCAGCGGCTTTCCCAGGCCCAGTTCGACGCCATCTACACCCGCCTCGGCATCACCTTCGACATCAACCTCGGCGAAAGCTTCTACAACCCCTGGCTCAAGGACACCGTCCAGCAGCTCCGCGACGCCGGCATCGCCCGCGAGAGCGAAGGCGCCCTCTGCGTTTTCTCCGACGGCACCCTCCCGGAAAAAGACGACCCCTTTCTCATCCAGCGCGACGGCCAATGGGTGCCCCTCCCCGCCCTCGTCCAAAAAACCGACGGCGCCGCCAACTACACCACCACCGACCTCGCCACCCTCGACTACCGCCAGCGCACCTACGCGCCCCACGCCATCCTCTACGTCACCGACGGCCGCCAACAGCACCACTTCCGCCAGCTCTTCGCCATCTTCCGCCGCTGGCCGCCCGCCGCCACCGCCCGGCTCGACCACGTCTGGTTCGGCACCATCCTCGGCCCCGACGGACGCCCCTTCAAAACCCGCACCGGCGACACCATCCGCCTCGCCGACCTCCTCGACGAAGCCGAAGAGCGCGCCTTCGCCATCGTCACCGGGAAAAACCCCACGCTCCCCGAAGCCGAGCGCCGCGAGATCGCCCGCGTCATCGGCCTCGGCGCCGTCAAATACGCCGACCTCCTCCCCAACCGCCAGAGCGACTACACCTTTTCCTGGGACAAAATGCTCGCCCTCACCGGCAACACCGCGCCGTATCTGCAATACAGCCATGTGCGTATCCAAAGCATCTTCCGCAAAGCTGGGGAGGAGACAGGTGGCATGGGTCAGGTAACAAGTGAAAGCACAGCCACACCTAACACCTGCCACGTGTCACTTGCCACCCCACCCGAACGCGCCCTCGCCCTGAAGCTTTTCCAATTCGGCGAAGTCCTCCCCCAGATCCTCGAAGACCACCGCCCCAACCTCCTCTGCAACTACCTCTACGAGCTGGCCAGCCTCTTCCACAGCTTCTTCGAAGCCTGCCCCGTCCTCAAAGCCGAGCCTGAGCTGCGCGCCAGCCGCCTCACCCTCTGCGCCCTCACCGCCCGCACGTTGCGGGAAGGATTGGCTTTGTTAGGTATTGGTGTGCCGGAGAGGATGTAGCGCCTGCGGCGTTGAGGGTAGAAATGGGAGGCCATCCACATTTCATCGCCTCGTGACCAAGCTCCAGCTTGGTCACGCCACTGTCTGCGAAGCTCCGCTTCGTCAACGGGTGAAAAACTCGGTGGCGTGGCGTGGCAAAGTACGCTCCCACGAAGCTGGAGCCTCGGAGACAAGTGCGTCCCCAAGCTGGAGCTTGGGCACGAGAGAAAAGAAGACTTCCCGCGCTGCTCGATCCGTCCCGGAGGGACTGGTGGAGATTAGCCGGTGGCGTCAGCCACCGGAACGCCCACCCCATCGGCATCCGCCCCGGCAGGGGCGGCGGACCACTCCGGCTCTCCGGCATCCCTCCGGGGCGCGTTCCGTTTTCCACGAAAGCCGGTGGCTAACGCCACCGGCTAATCTCCGCCAGTCCCGCTGGGACGGCCATCAGGGGAGCGGGGTGACGAGCGCGATGACCTTGACGATGCCGGCCTTCACTTCGGGAGCAGCTTGATCATTCCTTTGCCAAGCGCATCGCCGATGAGGAAGTAAGTCTCGCCGTTCTTAAACTCGTGGTGGGCCTCGCCCGTCGGCGACTCCTTCTCCGGGCGCACAAAATCGTGGGTCTCCACAAACATCACCGTCCCCGCAAACTCCGGCTTTTGCGCCACCTTCTTCTGCGCTTTGCGAATGGTCAGCACCGCAGCCTCCTTGCAGTCCGCGCCCCACGGGCCGGTAAATTCGCCGATGACCACCGACAGCTTAGGCACACCTAGATCGCGCCGCATGTCCTTGATGAGGTTCGTCAGGTTCGCCTCGTATTCCGGCGTGCCGACCGTCGGGCTGCAATAGTCATTCCACCCATGCCACCACACCAAGCCAGCGAGTTCGTAGCCGCCGCCCGCATAGCCGGGAAACTGTCCTTTCAAATCGCCGAGCACCTTCTTCACCGTGCCGATCATGTCCGTATAAAACGGCCCCACCGTGCCGCCGGAACTCGGCGGGCGGAAGTCCTTGAATAGATCCTTTCCACCCCACGCCGTCTTGATGATGAGCACCTGATTGTCGAACCGGTCGCCCAGCACATGCCCGAACTGCAGCTCCGGCCCGAACCACATGCGCGAGCCGAAATCCCACCCATACCCAAACTCCAGCACCCCATGCCGCTGGCCGAATTCACTCACATCATACACCCACACATCCTCGCGCTTCTCCGCCCAGTTACCCTTGGCGTCCACCAAATGCTTAAGCAGCGGCGCCTTCGCCGGGTTGTGTAGCATGGCGACGAGCGTGCCCGGCTTCTCCCCTCCGTCCTTGTCCTGCGCCGTCACCATGCCCTGCCCCTGCATATTGGACTGTCCCGCGAGGATGAAGACCTTGAGCGGCTTGGCTCGCGAGTCGGCAGGGCTGGCCGACTGAACGAGCACCAAGGCAGTAATGATGGCAGTGATGTGTTTCATGATTTTGCTGGAGGGTTGAATGAGGAAGCGTGGTGCGTTTTCCGCCGCAGTCCCCACCGTTGTAGCTGCGCATCACGGGCAACTGCAAGTTCTCCCGTTCGGCCTTAATGCAGCTCACCACTGCGGTGCTGTCGTGCGTCTCGGAGCGGTCGGCGGCCACGTTCGTGCCTCTTCGTGCGTTTCGTGGACTCCATTCTTCCGGCTTAGGATGACCTGTTGTTTTGACCGCTTCGCGAGACGCGCGAGCAGCTCAAAAATAGAACGGAACCCCGAGCTTCTTGAACTCCGCCTTTTGCTCGCCGAGCCATTTGTCGCCGAGCTTCTCAAAGCCGCCTTTTTCGCGGTAGGTGGCGAGGAAGGCGTTCACTTTCGCGCGGAGGTCGTCGGTACCTTTGCGCAGTCCGATGGCCCAGCTCTCCTGCTGAAACGGCGCGAGGATGGCGCGCGTGGTGTCGGGGTTCTTGCGGGAGTTTTTGAAGGTGGACATCTGATCGTAGATGAATGCCTCGGCTTTGCCTTGCACGACTTCGAGGACACACGCGTTTTCATTGTCGAGGACGAGCGGGCGCGCGGCTTTGAGGGCGCGCAGGGCGTAGAGGTGGCCGGTGGTGCCTTTCTTGACGGCGATGCTCCGGCC